>DATNCR010000127.1:0-5401 GCA_035607135.1 Nitrospiraceae bacterium | reverse complement strand
TTGCACGTTTTCACCCCTCATGGATAAAGATCAAGCGGGGCCAGGTGATCCTGCGGCACACAGAACTGACCGCTTACCGTTGCTTCCTTCCGGACCTGGCGGGGTTCACAGGGTTCTGTCGCACAGGGCCCAGCCCCTTATCTCAACGTGAAAAGTAAAAAGGGAAAAGTAGTGAGTACGTATGACCGAACCTTTTGCCTTTTAACTTCTTACTTCTACCTCGCCTTGGTGTGGCGGAGAGGGTGGGCATTCGAAGTCGCGCGCGCTGAAACAGCGCTCGCTCCTACAGAGGGGGCCAGCCCCCTCATATGCTCCCCACGCGGGGGATACATCCCCCACGATCCCCCTGTTCGAATCCCACCCTCTCCATTTTTCATCTCTCCCGAGCTTCCCCGACTCATCCCTCAATGCCTTTTTGTGGCGGAGAGGGTGGGATTCGAACCCACGGTCCCATTGCTGGGACGCATGCTTTCCAAGCATGTCGATTCGTCCACTCTCGCACCTCTCCGCACCGATTTTCGCGAGGCGGCATCTTAACACGCGATCTGATGACCGGCAAGGTGAAGAAACAGCATCCACACCGGGAAGCGCTGACTCACATTGACCAAGGTCGAGCCCCTTCCTATACTGAATCGAGTTCATAGAAAGGTACGCTGATGAAAATCGTGATCGGTATACTTCTTGTCGTGGTCGCGGTGGTCGGAGTCATCCTGGCACTTCCCTTCCTGATTGACCTCAACAAGTATCAAGACCAATACAAGCCACTCATCGAAGATGCCCTCAATCGCAAGATTCAGCTGCAAGACATCCGACTGACGATGTGGCCGCGGATTGGCGCCCGAGTAGCCGGGTTTGCTGTGCTGGATGACCCGGCATTCGGCTCAAGCCCCTTTACCTCTCTGAGATCGGTGGACGTGGGGGTCAAACTCATGCCGTTACTCAGCGGCAAGATAGAGGTAGAAGACATCACGCTCCGTTACCCCGTGATCACGATCATCAAGAACGAAAATGGCATCCTCAACGTCTCGACCGTCGGCCGCACAGGTGTTGCGCTGCCGACCACTCCTTCGCGTGCGCCGATTCCATCGACCGAAGGTCCGCTCAAGATCCTAGCGCTGCTGGCCGTGGATCGAGTCTCCATTGTCGGAGGAACACTGAGCTACCGTGATCTGTCATCCCCTAAACCGGCTGAGTATGTGTTCCAGAACTTCGATTTGCTGCTCCAATCCGTTCGTCTCGGCCAAACTCCCAGCCTGCATATCAGTACCCTTGTTCAACCATTCAATCTGCCTGTGACGCTGGACGGCACATTCGGCCCCCTCAAAGAGACGACGGATATTGACGCCATACATGTGCAGCTGACAGTGGAGAAGACCGTCTTCACCATCACCGGCAGCACCGTCGGCCACGATGCGAAGGTCAACGTCACCTCGCCGGCCATCAACACCGCGAATTTTCCGATGGTCCTGCCGCTGCAAAAACCGGTTGAATTGAAGAACGTCGAAATTGCAGCAGCGGTCAAGGGTCAAGAGGTGAATCTGAGCCAGCTTTCGTTTCAGCTCTTCGATGGACAGGTGACAGCACAGGGAAGCCTCACCTCCGGATCCGAGAGTCCTCCCTTCACCGGCAAGGCGACAATTCAAGGTCTACAGGTCGGTCCTGCCCTGGCCGCGCTGACGACCACACACCTATCCATCAGCGGGACAGCAGGGGCCGACCTCGCGCTCCAAGGCCGTGGTTTCTCTATGCCGGACCTCACCAAGACCTTGGAAGGAACCAGCCACGTCGCGGTCAAGGATGGGAAGATCGAAGGCGTGAACCTCCTCCAGGAAGCCATCTCGATCCTTAGAGTCGCCGGCATCTCCCTCGATGATGCCAAAGCGACGGTTTTCTCAACACTCGAAACGGACCTGGCGATCAAGGAAGGCATCATCACCGTCCAGCGGCTTCTGCTAGACAGCCATGACTTTCAAGCCACGGGAAGGGGAACCATCGGCTTTGATCAACACGTGCACCTCGCAGTGACGTTGAATCTGTCGGAAACCCTCAGTCAAAAAATTATCGGTCTGTCTCCCGTCGCTAAACTCGCGTTCGCCGAAGGACGGGTACATGTGCCCTTACTGATCACCGGGACCGTGCAAACCCCGTCGTATGGGTTAGATTCGAACGCCTTGACGGGCAGGGTCCAGGAGAAGGTAAAGGGGAAAGTGAAGGATGTCATCGACGATCTGCGGAAAGGCTCAACCAAGCCGGATGACCTCAAACAACAAGGCCAGGACCTATTGAAAGGACTCTTGGGACGATAGGAAGCATGCAAGGAGAAGATATCTGATCAACCCCTCCTCGTAGCATTCATGCGTTCCGCATCCACCTTCCCTTCAAAATAGAACTCATCCCAATTCTTTCGCTGCCTGTCTGTGGCGGAATAGCCTCAACACCCCAATTCAGTCACACCCGTGAGGAACAACCCCCTCACATGACCTGTCGCTCAACCATACATTTGCAAAGTTGTTTGATGAAATGGGCCTATCACAGTCAACGGCATCAGCCTTACTTAATTCCGGCAACCGTTGCATCCACATGCGATGCCTGCGTCGTTCGCACAAGCAAGTATCGTAGCCACCATGCTTGCTTACCAACAATGATCTCGGCTATACCGCTAGGGAACGTGTAGAGCTGACGCCCTACAACTCTCAACACACACTCTATGGGAATGGAATCATGCGCATGCACTCATCTGGTAAGGAGGATTCGATGAAGAAGAGGTTCTGGCTTCTCATTCTCATGGCTTGTCTCATGACACCGGAACTTGTCATGGCTGCTGATACTCCGCCGGTGGTCGATGCTCCACCCGCCGCTCCTGCACCACTCGACATGGTCACGCTCAAGGACGGCAGTGTGATCTATGGCGAAGTCATCGAAATGTCCGGTGGGGTGCTACTGATCAAGACTGACGCGGCGGCAGACAAGACTGTCAAGCTCAATTGGGCCAATGTGGAGAAACTGGCCATCAACCACCCTCTCCCGTTTCATCTTAAAGAAGGGTCAGTGCTGTTCGGCACAGCCACCGAGGGCCCAAACGGTACCATCAAAGTGCAGGCTGAACCGCTGAAAGAGACGATTCAGGTGCCCATGGAGTCAATCAGTGCCCTGAATCCCATCATTCAAGCCCCGGTCATCTACTCAGGCAGCCTGACCGGCGGCTACTCGCAAACAACCGGAAACAGCCATCTGAAAAATGCCAGCCTGCTCGGAGACTTCGTCGCTCGCGGTGAGCAGCTCCGCTTAACGCTCAACGGCCGCTACATCTACGGTGATAACGCCAACACCCTCATTGCCCGAAACGCGCGAGGGACCATCAAACTTGACTTTTTTATGACCAAACGCTTGTTCTGGTTCGTGTCCGCCTACTTTGAAAACGATCGGTTCCAGGATCTAAAAATGCGGACTGCCCTCGCGAGCGGCCCCGGTTACCAATTTGTTGACCGAGGCGATTACGGCGGCCTCTTGAAGGATATGATCCTCTATGCGGAAGCCGGTCTTGCCTACTTCAACGAAGATTTTCGGACCGCCAACGATACCTCCTCGACACGCGGCCGGGCGTCCCTCAAACTCAACTGGCCGCTGCTTGACGACAAGGTCACCCTCTATCATTTCAGTGAATTCTATCCTTCACTGCAAAACACCAAGAATTATTACCTCACGATGGACAACGGTGTGCGGTTCAAGATCTTCGACGGCTTCGTGAGCGGCTTTCAAGTGACAACACGCGTGAACAACAATCCGGCGCCGGGCACCGGAGATACTGACAACTTATATCTTATGACCGTGGGCTACAATTTCGACACGACCCGCAAACGGTAGTCCCCTATGCAATACACCCTCATCCTCATAAGGAGGAACTATGCTGAAAGAATTTAAAGACTTCGCCATGAAGGGGAACGTGCTCGACATGGCCATCGGTGTCATTATCGGCGGAGCGTTTGGAAAAATCGTCTCGTCGCTCGTGAGCGACGTGCTGATGCCCCCACTCGGCTTGCTACTGGGGAAGGTCGATTTCTCGAGTCTTTTTCTCAATCTGTCTGGCACGCCACAACCCTCTCTCACCGCGGCCAAGGCAGCGGGGGCACCGACCCTGAACTACGGAGTCTTTCTTCAGGCGACATTCGACTTCATCATCATCGCGTTCGTCATCTTCATGTTGGTCAAGCAGGTCAACCGGTTCAAGAGAGAAGCACCTCCGGCACCTCCAGCGCCACCGCCGGGGCCGACCAACGAAGAAAAGCTCTTGATGGAAATCCGCGACGTCTTGAAAGGTCGCCACTAAGCGCCCCTGGTGCCTCGAGCATTCCTCCAAGGCGTGAGAGGAAAACTTAGACGATCGATAACCCGCGCAATCTAGAAGGAGGAAATCATCATGCAGACATTCAAGACTGCCGTCCTCGCGACAAGCGTGGTCGTTCTGGCCGGCTGTTCTTCCTACATCAAACAGCCTGAGGTATGTATCGACCAAAAATGGTACGGCTATGTGCAAGGCCCTCCTTGCAGTCCCACGACAAAAATGGCCGCGTCGGACGATATGGCCCTCCGTCTTGCGGCTCTCGAAAAAGAGCGTCACCGGCTGGCCGACGAACTGGCCGCCGCCCAGAGGCAGAACGGCGCGCTCAGTAGCCGCGTGAGCGATTTGGAACGGCAGCTCGCCGACCGCGATCGGGAAATTGCGGCGCTTCGTTCCGGTGCAGGGGATTCGGACAAGTTGGCGGCGGATCTCGCTGCTTCCAGACAACGGAATGCGGATCTCGAACGACGAATCGCGGATCTTGAGAAACAACTGGCGGATTGCGAAGCTCGTCTGGCTGGCCTGCGCGGTCAACTCGATCAGAGCAAGGACAGCCTCGCGAAGGCTGAAAAGGACCTACTCAAAGCACTGCAACCGGAAATTGCCAAGGGCACGGTATCGGTCCATCAATCCGGCGACGCACTCACGATCAATCTCGCCTCCAGCTTGCTGTTCGATTCGGGACAAGACCAGCTGAAGACCGGCGGCACCGATGCCTTGAAGCGTGTGGGCGGCGTGCTCAAAGACTTCCCGGAAAAACAGGTGCACGTGGCAGGATACACGGACAACGTGGCGATTAAGGGTCCGTTGCAGAAGAAGTTCCCATCCAACAAGGAGCTCTCGGACGCTCGTGCCAATAGTGCCGCTCAGGCACTGCGGGATGGCGGCGTGAGCAACAATTTATCGGCCGCAGGCCACGGTGACAGCAACCCGGTCGCCAGCAACAACACGGCAGCGGGACGTGCCAAGAACCGCCGCGTGGAAGTGATCGTCAAGTAACGGCACAAGAGAGCAGTGATTCGATTTGTGCTTGAAGCAAAGCGGGGCTCTTCCCACGGGAAG
>DATNCR010000126.1:0-8138 GCA_035607135.1 Nitrospiraceae bacterium | reverse complement strand
CCACGACGCAATCAATCCGCCGAGACCGATAGAGGAGCAGCCCTGATTCTCCATCAGTGGCTTCAAGGATTTCATAGTCGGGGGAGCGGCCCTTCAATTGCTTGGCGAAGTATTTGCGGTCGGTGTCGTTCCCATCGATGAGGAGCAGGGACGTGGGAGGAACTTCGGAGTTCGGTAGCATACCCGAATACTCCAGTTGAGGGGGATGAATTAGATCAAAGATCAAAGGGGGAGTCAATACGAAAAAACATGGCGGGTTGAGCCTTGTTGGCGAGAGGCGTTACTCCTGCAACAATCCCATACGTGTCTGCACCATGATTGGCGCATTCCCCTTCCGCTCGGTTATTCACCAACACATAGGCGCGCCGACCCTTACGCCTCTTCGTTTCCCTCCTACAACACCCACCCTGAGCGTGTCGGCCTCAGGGAATAATTACTAGGAGAAACGCGGACTCACAGGGTCGAGACAGCCAATCATGCCACCATATTGATCGTATGTTCCTCCGCGGTCATACTACCTCCCGGACCATACCATTAAATGGCTGGCTGCCGGTGCGCGAGTTCTCTTGGAGCAATCCATCTCTTCATACCCATCTCTATGCACATGCCTAAGATTCCAACCATAATTACAGCTCATAAAACATCACCTCGGCTTTCTTTCCACACCCGAAGCAGACGCCATCCTCCTCGATGATCACTTCTCTAAGGCGAGCCGTGTTTCCTTCGATAGACCGACACGCATTAATAAATGCTGTCGCCTCAGGCGACTGGTCTTTCCGTGACAACTTACCTCTGCACTTCACACAGTATTTTACGCTATACCTCATAGGCATATTCTCCTCCTCCCCCCGTACCAGAAATAACCTAGCGGCTTTATAAACCGCTCCTTCCAGTTACAGAATGAGGGCGCCCCCACTTGGATTTTCAATCATCACGATCTGCAGTGTGACAATCAGCGGTTGCCCCGCCAAGGGATGATTGAAATCAATCAAAGTCTTCTCCGGAAGGATCCATATAATCCTGGCAGCCCTACCTGCGTCATCCGCTATAGTGTCGCCTTCCTGGGCTTCTCGTGGTAAATCGACGGTCGGAATAATTTGAAGCATTTTCTGATCGTAGGGGCCGAAACCTTCTTCCGCCGATAGCGGAAACGTTTTGACCTCTCCAGGGTGCATGCCAACCGTCTCCTCCTCAATCCCTTGCGGCACTGTATGCTGACCCTGGACGAATTGTTCTGTATTGCTATAACTCGTGGTGGGGTTATCCCGAGGCGTGATTTGAAACCGTACCGTTACCTTCGCTCCCTCCTCTACCGCTGCGTCCGTCACGAGAGTCGGAAATGCCTGGACAAAATTTACAAAGGACCCTTGCCCTTGGAGCACAACCAAGCCAATCGCGCTTATGCCGACTGCACTGATAAGCATGATGTATCGTAGAAGATGCATCTGGCGGTCCTCCTTTCGTAGAGATGGGTAAGAACGCATCGTGTAATTGGAAAGTTGAGTCAGCAGCAAATCGCCTGCCACCGAGTTAGGCGACAAGCGCAATCATGAATATTCGCAAAACCGTCGGGACGTTAGAGTGAATTGCAGAAGTGAGAGAGAAGGTCGGCAGGCTCTGTCAGGTGAACATGTTGTCCGGCGACGGACATTCTATCCTCGTATCGTGCCAGTGATGCCAGGAATGAGCCCCAGAGGCATGAAATGAGGAATGAGAGGAGTCATTCGAACATCTTCTCTATTCAGTGTAGAATTCTTGCTACGAGATATCATGAATACTACTACAGGACCATGGCGGGCTGCTCAGCCGATCTGTACGCATCTGGTGCCCTACTGACACTATGTTTGCCAGCCGGCGGAGGGACCTAAGATCAGTAGGGCGGCGTGATTCTAAGGTGACGGTTATTGGAATGGGCCAGCGTCGTATGAGCTATTCTCAGTCATTCGCCCCAGCGTTGTGAGGGTTCAACTCCGGCCGTGTACTACTTGACCTGTTTCTGCAACACTCTCTTGGCACAGGATACGCTGGGTTTGAAATCGGAAATACCCTAGCCGTGCTCACTTTGTTGCTTCCGCTCGAGATCGCGTTAATATGAAGGCCCAGTTCCTTTCGGATCTAAGCCCATACTGCCATAGTTGATGTGCATGTAGGATGTCCGTTACATACGCTCGAATGGGGTCTTTGAGTTGAACGCCGCCCGTTCGTCGTAATTCACCGATACGACTGGAGTTTTTCCGTCGATAATCTCTTGGGCCAACTGGATCCCATGGGTATCAGCTGCCTCTTCCGTTGGGTAGATTGTTTCGTCCGTATACGGCTTCGATGTCACAATGCCATCACGTTGTGAGGAAATCTCTATCTCTGACTTCCATTCGTTCTTGTCCACTAGCTTCACCGGGACTGAATTAATTGTGTATTCTCCATACGTGACTTGTTTACTCACGGGATATCTATCCTCACTTTGAGAAGCATCCCGCTTATGCGCCATGCTTTGCACAGAACCAGTTCAGTGACGTTTCCGCTGTGATACGACTTCGGCGGCCCGGATGAGTTTCGCTCTTGTCTTTAGTCGTCTGAGTTCAGCCAACCTCTCTTTCGTTCGAGCTTGCTCGTGTCGAAGTCGGTCGATCTGCGATTGTAGATAAAGCTTCTCCTCCTTATGAAGCCCCGCACATTCTTGTTGAGAAAGATGACTCCATTCTCCATCGTCCTGTGCCCGCCTCATGCGCTCTCCCAATGATTCACGTAACAGCTTCGCGCGCCTGCACATCAGCGAGTCTAAAGCCTCCTTACGGCACTGAACTTCAACTTCCTCTGCGAGAATCTCACGAATTTCTGAACATAACATGATCCACTCTCCTTCACTGGATCACGACAACACTCTAACGAACTGTAAGGTTATTATGACCTAGGAAGTTGCCGAGGTGTGGAGACAGGGGCCCGCGCAAAGACAAATTGTCTAGATCAAGACAACCTGTCATCGAGTTTTCATGAGAATACGTTGCTCTGAGTCTCGCTCTGCGAGATGTTTCAATAGGTTGCGTGCACCTCTTAAACGGTACTATTTTTGCTGCTCTAGCATGACCTTCAGGAGAACTTGACGCTGGCGGTGGCAGAAACGAGTCTGGTTACAGAATGGGGCGTTGCGCGTTGGAAGCATTCAATTTGCCCTAGACCTTTCAATTCTATTTACCTTGGAGGGTTGAAATGAAAATTCAAGACGTCATGACCCCCAATCCGATGTGGTGCTTGCCCGAGGATACATCGATTCAGGCCGCCCGCATGATGAGAGAGTTGAATGTCGGCATCATGCCGGTAGTAAAGTCACTAACCGACCGGAAACTGGTTGGGGTCGTGACCGATCGCGACTTATGCCTGGGGGTGGTCGCCATGGATCAACATCCAGAGGCGGTGCCCGTGCAAAAATGTATGACGACCAATATGGTCGCATGCCTACCGGACGAGGATATTCTGCGGGCCGCTGACCTGATGGAAGAGCATCAAGTCCGCCGCATTCCGGTCGTTGACCAACAAGGTATCCTCCAAGGAATGATTTCCACGGCGGATATCTGCCAGCGATCCGATCTGTCGTCTGATATGACGCATCACATCCTCGAAAAGGTTACGGAGCCGACAGATTATGCGAGCAAGCCAAGAGCCAGAATGCCGCACAAAGTCGCTTAGTACTGTGGAAGTTGTGTCACGTGTGAGGGTGCATCCCCGGTCGGGCAGGGCCTTATGGATAGTCATACCATTTTAACAACTGGCGGGACCTCATGACAGGTGTCGAGAACATTTGCCCCAGGAGAATGGATTGAGGCGAAAGTGATCCAATATAACGATGGGCATTATGCGCTGTCGATAGTGAGCGAGTAGGGTGCCAAAATAGCCGTGTGTGGGCGACCATCGATTCACAAAAAGGAGGACTCATGTCGACCTTTTTCGTGACATCTATAGACGTCAACGTACCCGTACGGAATGCCTACAACCAATGGACTCAGTTTGAGGACTTCCCTCGCTTCATTGAAGGGGTGAAACAAGTCCATCGGTTCGATGATAGACATCTGCATTGGAAAGCCGAGGTTGGAGGCAAGGGGAAAGAGGGGGAGATGGAGATCACAGAGCAGACGCCTGACCAGCGAATCGCCTGGAGGAGTCATGCGGGCGCGATCATCAACGAGGGTGTCGTGTCATTCCAACAGCTTTCGAGTAGCAGGTCAAAGGTCTGGCTACAATTGACGTATAATCCCGAGGATGTCGTCACACATGTCGGAGATGCATACGGAATGGTGTCTTCGCACGTGCACCGTGTTCTGGAACGATTCAAGGCTTTCATCGAAACGCGAGGTCGGGAGACCGGAGCCCGGCGGGATCCCAGCATGGCAAAACTCCGCCCTGGCGCTCCCTAGGTCTTCCCAGTTGAGACCCTTGGATAACATGAGGAGAATAAGCGACGAGTCACGGACCCAGCTCGCTTGCGGCTAAATTGGACGAATCGTTCACATCATCAGGGAGGTGTAGGATGCTGAAGTTGAAATACATGTGCGCATCCCTGGTTCTCGGTCTCCTTGCTTCAGGGCAAACTTTTGCTGCCTCAGGCGATAGCCCTGATGGCATAGTCCCGGGCGGAGTAAAAACACACTTTACGCTCGCGGTGCAATATGAGGAACTGGCTCAGATCAACAAGTCAAAAGCAGACAATTGGGAGTTTATGGCAGACTATTTTGAAAAGTTCCCGAAAGAATATCATGACCCATCGATGCCCTTGAAGGAACATATCGCCCAGCTCCGTGCCATTGCGGAAGACTTTAGAAAGACTGAAGAACAGGATCGGGCATTAGCCAAAAAGCACCATTATATGGCACGCCATGGGTTAGGACCACCTACCCTGAAAACAGAATCTGCGAAAGAACCTGCAAACTGATTCCGCAGTACTCATGTCCGAGCGACGATGTCTGAGTGGGAAATGTATTACATTCTGAGGAATGTTTTTACGGACAAATTACAAAGACATCGCCGTGTGCCTGAGTGATCAGGAGCAAGTTATCAAAGTCATGGAGACGACCGTTCCGGAAGTGCCAAGTCTCGAATAGTAAGTCGATCAATCCGATTTATTCTTCTTCGACGCCCGTGCGGCCAGGACACGCCGCTGCCAAGAGGCGCACTCTCGCCGAGCTTTCACCTGGTCCAATGCCTGAGAGTGTCTCTCGGCTGCGCCCTAGCCCCGGTACCGAGGAAATAGTTAGGAAGTCAACCAAAGTGCCAACGCCCTGCGCCAATTATATGGGCACACCGGCTTTCCGCCACGGCCCTTCTGACTTAGTCCCACGTTTTTCGTCCTGTACTGCCCCATGCATGCTCGCGTGGCCTTTCTCGCTGACTCGGCCCTGGGTGCTTTCCCAGTAGGCCCGATCCATTCCCGGGACCAGAATTAAACTATGCTGAAGGTTTTGCCAACAAGATGAGGGACATTCCTACTAAACAGGCCTGGACGACGGAGAGGCCAACGCACCCCGGTTGGTATTGGTATAGACCTGATCGGCATAGTCAGCCTCGTGTGCGCAGGATTGATGAACAATTGTTCGTGTACGATGCTGGCATTGCGGAATGTGGAATGCTCAAAAGGCCGCCCTGGATTGATGAGGAACGATGGGAGAAGGCTCAGCGTGATATCAACCTAGACGGCGAATGGGGTGAGCAGCTGGAGCCGCCGGCATGATTCAGCAGGAACTCGATGCCATTCCTGGGGTGACTACTCTGTCACGATAAACTTCTCGCGTTATCCGCTCGCCCATCTTCGAGCTGCGCGTTTCGGAAATACCGCGGGCACACATATGATCTTTACTGAACGATGATCAAGGTATGAACTTGAAGAGCTTGTCGCCAATGCTGCTCTGTCAACCAGTCCACTATTGGTTGGGCATCGGATCACTGCTCCTGCTATTGTGGATGAATAGTGGACCAGCCTATGCGGGGTGGGTATCGCTTGGTGACACCGACTCAGGCACGAGAGTCTATGTGGATCGAAGCACCCTGCTCTCCAAGGGGGATCGGGTGACGATGTGGGTCTTGTACGATTTCAGGAGCATGCGCACCGTAGCGGGCAAATCGTATTTGTCCAGCAAGACGCAAGGCGAATACGACTGTGCACAAAGACGCCATCGGACCCTCGTGGATATGGGTTTTTCGAGCATCATGGGGCTGGGAGCCGTAGTGTATAACGAATCATCCCAACGCGACTGGGCATCAATTATACCGCAGAGCCTCGGTCAAAAATTGTGGAAATTTGCTTGCGGCAAACCCTGACTTGAGAAGCAATTCAGACGGATTTCCTAACTAGAACTAACTTGGCATTTTCAGTTTTGTGCTTACTTTGTGCTTACAGTGATCTGAAGCATGATTTCTTTCAGGGGATGCCACAGACCCTGCCCGCACATAGACATCTCATCAGTGATCGCACCGGGTTGACCGGCGCTGTGCCGGGATGGTCCGGCGCCTGATCGATAAATTCCGCCTCCCACTTGTCAGCTAGTCTTGAGCCTTGTTTGCTCCCAGCACTGGCGTATCAACAGGCAGTGTGGGTTCGCTTGCGTCATCAATATCTCGGATCCAAGAATAGTGATCATCCAACCTCAACAGGGTAACCAATCCCAAAAGCACCAAGCTCATCGCGCCACTGGGGCCATATCCCCAAGTCGCACTATACGGCCAAGCGGGCAAGAGGCCGACCGTGAGGAGGATCACCAGGATGAGGACGAGAATACTCATACGTCATCACTATTTGCTCAGCGCGGGTCGTGCAAGCTCCTCAGATCTTCCCGCGCCAGGCTCCTGTCTCCCGACCTCGCGCTTCGATGAAAGCCTTAAATCGTTCCAAATCTCTCTGCACCCGCAACGAGATGGCGCCCAACTCATCACCCATATTTTCAACAATACCCTCGGGGAGATAGGCTACGTGCAGGCTGATTTTCGATCTCGCATCCGACAGGGGCTGAAACATCACAATGCCGTCATTGACGGCGCCACCTCGACTGGTCCAGGCAATGCGCTGGTCCGGCGTTTGCTCGGTAATCTCCGCGTCCCATTCTTTTTCCTTGCCTGCGATTTCGGCTTTCCAGTGCAGGTGCGTGTCATCGAGCTGCGTGACCTGCTTCACGCCTTCCATGAATCGGGGAAATTCTTCAAACTGCGTCCATTGATTGTACGCGGTGCGCACTGGCACATTTACTTCGATGGATTTCTCAATCGTCGACATGTGTTCTCCTTCGTATGGATCGAGGGGGCACTCGCACACGGCTATTCTGGCACCCTACTCGCTCATGGGGCGGGGTTTATCGACAATGCATAATGCCCATCGTTATATTGGATCACTTTCGCCTCAATCCATTCTCCTGGGGCAAACGTTTTTGTCATCTGGGTGGTTTCGTCGACATGCAGGCTCACTTGCTTCCCGTCACTCCGCTTGACCACATACTGATCACCTTCCAAGCGTAATACTTCCCCCTTCATCGTATGGACTCCCCTCCGTGTGTCTGCATCAGGCTTCAAGACACCAGGAAGACTGCCTTTCCTCTCGGCATTTTTTTGCGCTTTGATTTCATCCGTCGCGAGAGAATTTTCGATTGCCAGGGCGGCATTGGAGAAACCAAGACCCAACAAGAAAGCACACGAGAGAAGACTGAAGAGTTTTGCAACCTTGACCATGAAAACCTCCTCCGGTAAGGGTGGATACCAAAACTGTACTCATATCCGGAGAGTCCTCGAAGCTAGGTAGGCCCCTAGTTATTCGATGGTAAATATCTCGTCAGGGAGCGTCCTGTTATACGAGAACGTTGGACGAACTAATCAAGCCTTACGTGAAGGAGGAACCGATCTTGGTTGGGAAGCACTCAATGGGGAGGTACACGAGCGGAAAGAATTTCTGGTCCTGCAATCCGGCATGAGGTGCGACCTAGGGTACGTCGAGAAACAAACAAGGCGAGTTACCAATCCCATATTCGAGCGCCTCAAAAAAACTCGCCGCGAACCGCATACTCTGAGCTCCCTCTGTCAGTTCTAGCACTGGAAGCTTTCCTAGATTTCACAATCACGAAAGAGTAAAACTGAACCGTTGAAATTGACCGGCGAGTCACCGCGCT
>DATNCR010000120.1:0-3499 GCA_035607135.1 Nitrospiraceae bacterium | reverse complement strand
ATGACCAAGTCCGTCGGCCTGCGGCAGTACAACGCCAGCCCTTCACGGCCGTTGGCCGCTTCCACGACCTCATGCCCTGCCGCTTCAAGAGTGAAGCGAAGGAGTGCACGGATGCCCGCCTCATCATCGATAATCAGAATGGTCGCCATCATGCAAAAGACTCCTGTTGGTTGTTTCCAGGTCGGATTCCTTCATGTGCATACGGGTGCCTCACAGCCACAGTCATGCCCCCACCGTTGCCTCGTGCAGGTGTCGGTTGGCCTCGATCACAGGGTCAGCTGCATACCCGCAATTCATGCAACGCCAGCCCTTCATCCACATGAAGCCTTGCGTCCCTTCAAAGTCAAAAAACTGGTCCTCTGTCATCAAGCCTTGGCATCGTCTGCATGTCATGGTGTTGCCTCCTTCCGATATTACCTGCGTACTACTAAAAAATAGACATACGTCGGCTCTCCTAAGAGGCTACGGCGCGACGTTCATTAGATTACGCACAGGCCGTCGCTGCACCTTCGTGTCCTGGTCAATTCGCTTCAGGGCATCCAATTGACTGGACAGGATCTCAATCTGGTAGTTCTGTATGGCAATGGTCCGCTCCCGCCCCTGCAATCGTTTCTGTAGGGCTTGAATCGTGGCCTGTTCCTGACTTGTGGCTAGTCGAGTGGAAGCTGCTGGTATCGTGCTCGCGCAGCCTGACAATATCACGAGACTCAATAAGCAGACAGCCTGAGCGGTCCAAACAATGGGCTTCATGTTAGGCCTCCCTATAGCGTGCGGTGCGTAATGTTGATTCGCAGCCCGCTTTTGCCATTCAAAGGCTACCACCAGGACATCCGACGATAAGATTCGGAAGGGTTAGTTCAAACGGGGTAATTATTTGTGTAATTATTTGGGGGCCTGCTCCATTACTACTGTGCCATGTGTCCAATTTGGTCTGAAGAAACAACAAAATGTTGAGAGCAGAAGCAGCTCAAAGACCGTCCGGTAGGGTTGTCCATATTCAGACAGATGACAGGGGTAAATTATCAATATGTTGTGTCGAGGGAGGAAAGGGTACTGGACTTGCTGTATCAGTCGAGTGGATACGGTCGTACTTCCGTGAGAAAGGGCAACGAAGGCCGATGGCGACGATCCTCTGTATTGATGACGAAGCACAGGCGAGGAGGCTCTTCAAGGTCGCGCTCGAAGGAGCGGGATACCGTGTTCTGACTGCGGAGAACAGAACACATGGCCTGCGACTCGTGGAGCAACAGCAGGTGGATCTGATTCTGGTGGATATTTTTATACCTGACATGGACGGCCTGGAACTGATCCTCCGGCTTCGGAAGATTCGACCTGGCCACAAGATTATTGCGATCTCAGGGGGAGCAAACTATCTCGACATGACGAAGCATCTGGGGGCGAACGACACACTCCAGAAGCCATTCAGTGCGCAAAAGTTACTGGCTACTGTTTCAGCTCATCTGAACTGAGAACACCCCATAATGTGTTGGTCACCAATCGTGCTGAGGGGAGGCGCTACGATCTCTAATCTTCTCAATGCGGGGCACGGAGGATGGGCGCGATGTATTTCTGACGGCGAGTATCGGGAGTATGTCCAGCACGACTGGCTATGACCGGGCTGAGGAGGTTCTGCGTGATGCGAGCGTCGCGATGTGTCAGGCCAAGGGACTCGGCAAGGCCTGCTTCGTTATGTTCGATACGGCCATGCATACCCATGCGATGGCCCGCTTGGAGTTGGAAGGCGCGCTCCACCGAGCCGTGGAGCGTCAAGAGTTTCGGCTGTTCTATCAGCCCATCGTCTCCTTGGAGACCGGGTGGATTACCGGCTTCGAGGCGCTCCTGCGATGGGAACACCCAAAACGTGGACTGGTGGCACCGGACGAGTTCATTTCTGTTGCAGAAGATCTAGGCCTCATCATCCCCATTGGACAATGGGCACTGCACGAGGGTTGTCGCCAGCTGCGAGCCTGGCAACGCGAATTGGTGGACCTCCAGCCCTTGACCGTGAGTGTGAACCTGTCGGGCCGGCAGTTCTCTCATTCCGAGCTGCTCACGGTCATCGACCAGACCATCACAGAGACGGGCTTGGAGGCCTCCAGCTTGAAGCTGGAGATTACCGAGTCAGTGATGATGGACAATGCGGAGCTATCAGCCGCGATCCTGCTTGACCTCAAAGCGCGCCACATCGACACCTGTATGGACGATTTCGGGACGGGATACTCCTCCTTGAGTTTTCTCCAACAGTATGCCGTGGACATCCTCAAGATTGACCAATCGTTCATGGGGTTGGGGACAGAGAGTGTGGCCATCTTACGGACCATCGTGACCCTGGCGCACAATTTGGGCAAACACGTGATCGCGGAAGGGGTGGAAACCCCGGGACAAGTCGCTCTGCTCCGGTCGCTGCATTGCGAATATGGGCAAGGGTATTTTTTCTCCAAGCCGGGCGGTCGGGCACTTATTGGCGGCCCGCCGCCGATGGTGAGGTCGTTGAACTCGCTCAGGAGACCGTAGAAGACGCTCCACTAGGTGCCCCCAAATGGATATCGTCTGTCTTATTCAGGTGTTTCCCTCCTTGGTATCTCCAGGATTTACCCGATTCCAAGTCGGCTTCATAGTATGAGATAGATCCCCGCCATAATTTTTGGAGGGCAATGCATGGGCGTCGTAGCTTTTCCGGGGAAGTCCTTAGAAGGGCGTGCCTTGCCACGGGTAAGGGTCGTGATGCCGTGTATGTTGTCCTGGCCAGGCAGCGATGTCATCGCGCGCACCAGAGATCTCTCCTATTCTGGGATTGCGCTCGTCCTGCCCGATGACACCAGACTGAAGATACAGATCGAAGAGAAGGCTCACATCCGCATATCAAATAGGATCACTCTCGAAGTCGTCACAGTCCATTCACGTCGTGAACAGGCACGACTCGTCGCGGGATTTAAAGTGATCACAATCGAACGGGGAGCGGAGCAGTGGAAAGCTCTCATTGACACGGTGGGGCAATAAGAAGGTGTCGGAGTACTGTAGCCGACTAAGCCCTGCGCGTGGCAGAGGTAAGCATCTCGTCCCTCCGTGGGAGTGGTGGAAGAGGACTCGTTATTTCAGGTTACTATTGAAACCACTTATTCTTGGCTAGACTTGGCCTGAATGAGCCTGAGTGGGCTGGAGTGGGGTGCATTGAGTTGGGCTTGAAAACAGATTGAGCACAAATACGGGACAGGACACCATCGTGACGGGCATCCTCCCGGAACAGTTTATGGTGCTTCGATCACGATACGGCGGAGCGGACAACCTTAACAGGCAACGTCTCTCGCAATTGTAGCTTGCTAGAAAGTGGTTGCAGCGTCCGCTGACCGTTTACTTTCCGTACGCGTGGGCGATCTTGCCCACAAGTTTGGCCCAGGCCATGTCCATCGCGCCATAGACCTCGCCGGCCTCCGGTCGCCTAACAGGTGGGGGCAGATCAGCAAGAGTTCAATGGGGATCGCTAGCCGTGGAGGGTGGA
>DATNCR010000119.1:0-4326 GCA_035607135.1 Nitrospiraceae bacterium | reverse complement strand
CGAAGTATCCGGTCGCGTGACGAGTTCGATTGCAACAAGTTTGGCGGCATCGCCGATACGCCGCCTCGTCTTCACCATCCTCGTATAGCCACCGGAGCGATCTTTAAATCGAACCGCCACGTCGCTGAACAATTTTGAGACAACGTCCTTACTCCGAATAAATGCGAGGGCTTGCCGGCGAGCGGGTAATGTTCCCGCCTTGCCAAGCGTGATCATCCGATCCGTAAATCCTCGAATTTCCTTTGCCTTTGCCTCTGTCGTCTCGATACGTTCGTGTTCGAGCAACGAGGTTACGAGGCTTCTAAACAGAGCCCACCGATGTTTGGTCTGTCGCCCAAGCTGTCTGCCCTTTTTTCTATGACGCACGGAATCCCTCTTGTTTCGTTACTCGCTCTTCTGACCGCCGCTGCTCTGTTGTGCTCCGTCCAGCTTCACACCAAGCCCCAAACCCATCTCCGTCAAGATTTCTTTAATTTCGTTGAGTGATTTCTTGCCGAAATTCTTCGTCCTCAACATTTCCCCTTCGGTCTTCTGCACAAGATCTGCAATGGTCTTAATATTTGCATTCTTCAAACAATTCGCGGCGCGAACTGACAGCTCCAACTCATTCACGCTTCGGAACAGATGCTTATTGACTTCCCGTTGCCCTTCGTCGCCTCCGAGATCGGCACGCCCTTCGACTCGTTCATCGGGATTGATAAAGATATCGATGTGATCACGCATAATGCCTGCCGCCGTAGACACGGCATCGCGCGGCGAGATGGTCCCATCCGTCCAGACTTCCAAAGTCAGCTTGTCGTAATCGGTCATGCGTCCGACACGAGCATTCTCCACATGAAAGTTCACGCGCTTGATCGGTGAAAACACCGAGTCAATCGCAATCACACCGATCGGCAACCCTTCTTCCTTATTTCGCTCGGCAGGGACATAGCCCCGTCCGTGCTTCACCGTCATTTCCATATCGAACGAGGCATCTTTGTCCAACGTCGCAATATGGAGATTCGGGGTTAAGATGGTGACGTCCGCGTCATGAATAATATCGGAGCCCTTTGCTTCGCCCGGCCCTTTTTTCTTGAGGCGGAGCGTCTTCGGCTTATCGGTGTGTAGGGCAAGCCGCAGTCCTTTGACATTCAAAATAATTGAAGTCACATCCTCTGTGATACCAGGAATCGTGGAAAACTCGTGCAGGACCCCCTCGATTTTCACCGTGGTCACAGCCGCACCAGTCAGCGACGACAACAATACACGCCGTAATGCGTTGCCGACCGTGGTCCCAAATCCACGCTCATAGGCTTCGGTCGTAAACCTGCCGAACGTTTGAGAATGCGTGTCTTTGTCGACTTCCACCCGCATCGGGATCTGAAAGTCTTTCATTGCTTTAATCATGACTCCCCCTTCATCTCATCGAATAGCCGACAGCTGAGCAGACCAGTTCACCACAGAAACCGGCTTCCACAATCCACGCCTACCTGGAATACAATTCCACCACCATCTGCTCATTCACCGGCAATGAAATCTGGTCTTTCGACGGCAGTGCTCGCACCGTCCCCCTAAAGGCGGTCTTGTCGAGATCCAACCACTCTGGAATGCCTCGTCCCTCGACCGACTCTAAAGCCGTTTGGATCGAACCCAATGTACGGCTTCGTTCCCTAACGCTGATGACATCTCCCGCTTTGACCTGTGCACCAGGCACATTGATTTTTCGGCCATTCATGGTCAGATGTCCGTGGCTCACCAGTTGCCTGGCTTCTTTTCGCGAGGCGCCGAACCCTAATCGGTAGGCAACATTGTCCAACCGGCATTCCAGTAAGCGCAGGAGCACTTCTCCTGTAATACCGGACTGGCGCTCCGCGCGCTCAAACACTCCGCGAAACTGGCACTCCATCAAACCGTAAATTCTGCGGAGTTTCTGTTTCTCTCTCAGCTGCGTGCTGTACTCAGAGTTCCTCGGACGCTTTTGCCCATGCTGTCCAGGGGGATAGCTTCGTCGCTCAATAGCGCACTTCTCTGTCATACAGCGCGAGCCTTTCAGAAACAATTTCTCACCCTCTCGCCGACACAACCGACAGACGGGACCGCGATACTTTGCCACTGCTTCCTCTCCCTCGTTAATCGTTATCCGCTATTCGTTAAACGTGCCGTTTCTCCTTTGATTAACGATTCACGGTTAACGTCATTCTTACACTCTCCGACGTTTAGGGGGACGGCATCCGTTGTGGGGGATCGGTGTCACATCACGAATCATATGGATCCGTAATCCAGCGGACTGGAGAGAACGAATCGCCGATTCCCGACCGGACCCAGGCCCATTCACATACACATCCACTGAACGCATTCCGCTCTCCATCGCTTTGCGTGCCGCAGCCTCGCCGGCTCGCTGAGCGGCAAAGGGCGTGCTTTTGCGAGAGCCTTTGAAGCCCTGGTTCCCCGAGCTTGCCCATACGATCGTATTGCCGCTCATGTCGGTAATCGTGACGATCGTGTTATTGAAGGAGGCCTGGACGTGAGCCACCCCGCTCTGCACAATCCGACGCTCTTTCTTTTTTCCTTTTTTGATGCTCATGACAGCTCCCTACTCAAGTAACGGCCATGCCCTAGGCTGGGCGCGCGGGCGGTTTTGGTTTGCTTCCCACTCCGGAGCGGCGACCTTTCCTCGTCCGGGCATTGGTCTTGGTCCGCTGGCCGCGGACCGGCAATCCTTTCCGATGGCGCAGCCCACGGTACGTTCCACTATCGATCAATCGTTTGATATTCATCGAGAAAGTCTTTCGTAGGTCACCTTCGACCTGAAAGCCTTCCTGAATAATCTCCCGGATTTTGACGATGTGCTCTTCGCTCAAGTCCTTGACGCGAATGGCTCCGTCGATCCCGGCCTTCTCCAAGATAGAGAGCGCGGATGCCCGCCCAATCCCATAAACATAAGTCAAACCGATGTCTACCCGCTTCTCTCTTGGCAAATCCACTCCGGAAATACGAGCCATAGTTCCTCCCCTTACTTCACTTCACCCTTCAGTCTGAGGATGACCTCGTCAGACTCTCATGCGCGCGTCCAACGAGGGCCTTCTGAGGCCGCGCGTTGCGCAAGCAGCAGTCTGATGAGGTCGTCATCAGACTCCCCTACCCCTGGCGCTGTTTGTGCCGTGGATTCTCGCAGAGGATTCGCACCACACCTTTGCGCCGAACCACCTTACACTTTGCACAGATCGGCTTGACGGATGATCTCACCTTCATAACCCGTTCGCACTCCTACTTAAATCGATAAGTAATCCGCCCACGTGTCAGATCGTACGGCGACAGTTCCACCGTGACCTTATCGCCGGGAAGAATACGGATGAAGTGCATTCGCATTTTTCCGGAAATGTGAGCGAGAATCTTATGGCCATTGTCCAATGACACCCGGAACATCGCATTCGGTAGCGTTTCATTCACTGTGCCTTGAATTTCGATCACATCTTCTTTCGGCACTACCTCTACCCCTTCCCCTAAACTGCGCCAGCCCATCCTCAGCTGGTTAGAGCTGGGTCAAAATACGCGGGGGCCCACTCGGCTCGATGACGATCGTATGTTCAAAATGTGCAGAAAGGCTCCCATCCACCGTTACCGCCGTCCATCGGTCCTCAAGAATCTTGACGGCAGCGCCACCCATGTTGACCATCGGTTCAATCGCGAGGACCATTCCAGCCTGCAGGCGTGGACCCTGTCCAGGCTTCCCATAATTCGGCACCTGAGGCTCTTCATGCAATTGCCGACCAATCCCATGGCCGACAAATTCTGTCACGACCGAATAACCGGCAGCCTCGACATGCCGTTGCACCGCATGTGAAATGTCGGACAACCGATGGCCAACCACAGCTTGTCCGATCCCAAGATACATGGCCTCTTCAGTCACTTGCACCAAGCGAGCATTTTGGTCGGTCGTCTTCCCTACCGAGACCGAAATCGCCGAATCTCCGTAAAATCCACCGACAATCGCCCCCAAGTCGAGCCCGATAATATCGCCCTCTTTCAGCACTCGTTTGGAGGGAATCCCATGGACCACTTGGTCATTCACCGAGGCACAGAGCGTTTTTGGATAACTCCGATAGCCCTTAAAGGCCGGCCTCGCACCTCGTGACACAATCTCCTCTTCGGCTAGCCGATCCAGCTCGTCTGTCGTAACCCCAGGTCGGACGGCCTTCTGCAAAATCTTGAGTGTCTCTGCCACTACTCTCGACGCCCTGGCTATCAACGCAATCTCTTCCGGCGTCTTGAGAATGATCATGTCGCCCGGTACGGTGCCAGCTCCTGCAAAAGATGCTGAAAGACGGCATCGACTGCCCCAGACGC
>DATNCR010000109.1:0-9436 GCA_035607135.1 Nitrospiraceae bacterium | reverse complement strand
TGTCCGTATCACCGGCCCGGGGACAGCCTATGAGTTCATCTACGATCCGCAGCAGGTGGACTTGAAGAAGATCGCGTACGATTTCGAGTATGAGCTGGACAATTGGAACGTCGACCCACACGTCTACCAAGAATTGGTCGACCTGGTGGGAGAATGGCAACGATTGGTCGGTTCAAGCGATCGGCCGTTTCTCTACTACTCGAAAGCGATGGACTATGTCACCGTGTACGACGGTCGCAACCCAAAGACACCGATACGGCGGCGCTTCGATTGGCCCGCGGCAGGGATCATTGAGGTCTGTAACGAAGCGGCCAAGAGCGCTGACCAAATCCGCACCCTGCTGGCAAGCCGACTCGACAAGAGAGGAAACAGCGACGCAGAGATTGATCACGCACTCGATGCATTGACGGCTGCACGAATTCTCTACGAAGAGCGCGGCAAGTACTTCACCCTTGCCGTTCCCGAAAACTCCTACCTCTAACTGAACGACATACCGGTCTCGTTACATCGACAGTTTGTCGGCGACATTGCGGATCTGAACGCCGTGCGCGAGCGAGGCACCGCGTCGAATGGCGCAAGCAACATGGATAGCTTCCGTCATTTCATCGATGTTTCGACCCTTTTTCAAGTGAAGCCTGCGTGTACGCATCAATGGCAGTACGGGCATTGGACAGCAACGGCAAGGGCAATGAGGGCCTTCTCGCGTTCGGTAAGCCCCTTCAGCAAAGACCGCGCTGTAGTAGGCCATGAATTTCTTCCGGAGATCCTTGTTGCCTTTGCCCGTCTCGGCGAACTTGGCCAAATCATGGGGGTGATAATAGGTCTCCATCGGTCACTCCAAATTGCGAATGTTCAGCGTGAATGGTGAATGAAGGAGTGCACGCTCATTCACCATTCACACCCATCATTCAACGTTGTTGTGTGATCATGCGTTGCTGGGCGGTTCGGGATCAGCTTGCGTGAGCACCTGCGAAAACCGCGTGGCAACGATGCCGGTCACTTTAGCCATGAGATCGGTCACCTCTTGCCATTCTTGTGGCAGTAGATCTTGTTTCAGTTGAGGATGAATCGCCCATTGGGCATCGACGTGTGTTCCTTTTCGGCTCACAAGCACCCGAAGCAGCTCCACATCCTTAGTGTGTGATTCGGCCCCTGCAGCTTGGGGTGGATTTCCATTTGAATCGCCCGATGGGGACATTGTACGTGCCATACAGTCAATCTCCTTCTCTCTGGTCGAAGGAATCATACCGCATCGTCATTCTGTCTGTATATCTGACGGGTAGCCTCTGTGGCCGAGGGCAGCGGGACTGATACCTTACGAATGAGTACCGTCGTCTTGGAGCAGGTCTAGCATGGCCTGATGGAGAGGTCCATTACTTGCCACCAATTCTTGTCCATAAATTGAGTGAGGAGCACCGGTGAAGTCCGTCACTGTGCCACCAGCTTCTCGTAGGATGACCACTCCTGCCGCCATATCCCATGGGTTGAGTGTCACTTCCCAAAATCCATCGAAACGGCCTGCTGCGACGTAGCAGAGATCCAGGGCTGCCGTTCCAGTTCGGCGCAATCCCTGCACCTTCAATGCGAATCGTACGAAATGGTTCAAATTATTATTCGGGGTCTCGTGAATGTTATACGCAAATCCGGTCACGAGGAGCGCACGATCAAGATGGTCCGTTGTGGACACGGAAATGGGAACTCCATTGAGGTAAGCCCCCTGGCCAATCTTCGCGGTGAACAGTTCGTCTCGAGTCGGGTCGTAGACGACCCCGATAATCCCACGTCCGTCGCACTCCACCCCGATGGATACACAGTAGGCGGGGAACCCGTGGGCAAAGTTGGTCGTGCCATCCAGTGGATCGATGACCCATTTGTAGCGGGATGGAGGCCGTTCGGTTAGCCCACGTTCCTCGGCAAGGACTGGATGAGTCGGGAAACTGTTGCGGATGACGTCGATGATCCGTTGCTCCGCCTGGTGGTCGGCGTCGGTGACAAGGTTAATGATCTGCTTATGTTCAATGCGAAAACCGGTGCGCCTGCATTCCGCTAGAACAGCTCCACCTTGGCGGGCTGCGTCAGTGGCGACTGAGAAGAGTGTGTCGAGAGGAATATTCTGATCGTAGGGTCGCGGCATGAGGCGGCATCATAGCACGGGGCTGTGGTGTACTTATGTGGAAAGAGGAGACCTCGAATTGGAAGGAATCATTCTATGAGGCCAAGATTTAATTGATTTCTTATCATTCTTATTGAGAGAACAAGTGATATCACGAGCAAGCACGGACACGTTTTAAAGCGAACATGCCATGCAAGCCATGTTTGTAACTTTATCTATTGACTTGATATGCAAGCAATGCTATAAAGCAAGCATGCTTCACCTGGGGGCGCGTCTGTGGAAGAACTCACTGATATATTGGTTGGTCTTGAACAGCGAATCAGCGCCTACAAAAACCGGCTCCAAGAGCTCGAAAAGAAACGTCGTCGTTTGGATGACGAAATTGCCACGATCAAGAAATACTTGGAGTTGGCAGAAACGCTCTATCGCGTTGAAGCCGATAAGGCCAAGCTCGCCAGTCTCTCGAGTCAATTCTATTCCGATGAAAAAGGTACTCGTCAACGACCGAATACGGATGTCACCGACCAGTCGAGGGAAATCCTCATGGGGCGTAGCAAGTATTCCGGGAAAAGTGTGTCGGAAGCCGCGTACGAAATGCTTCGCGAAGCCAATCGTTCGATGCATGCAAAAGAACTTGTGCAGCGATTGGTCGAGGGGGGGCTCCAGATCAAAGGGAAAACACCACTGACATCTGTGGCCACATCGTTAAAGCGGGATAAGCGGTTCAAGAAAGTGGGTCCGAATACGTTCGAGGCATTGGAAGAATCCTTGATCCATGCAGTGTAGTGTGTCTGGGCTAGTGAGACCTCAAAATACACGAAGGGGGGTGAGAGTCTTGGCGACGAAGAAAGCAGCAAAGAAGAAGAAGAAGTAGTCCCCGCCTTGATTCTAGCGTCGGGAGCGAGGCCACTTGCTCCCGACGTTAAATCACATTCCAGTAACTCTCACGTCACAATTCAACTCACCTGTTGCGGCAAGACCACGCGCAGATTTCACCTTCAAGAGGATGAGCGTTAGGAGGCTTGGAGGGCCACCAGCGACGTGGATCGCGGTGCGACCATGGCAGAACGATGCTCAGACGCAGCGACTGTTTCGTCGGCGTTGAGCAATACCCAGCTATCGGGGTGGGTGAGAATCTGCTGAACGAGGCGAGTGTGTATCGCATGTCCCGAACGTTCGGCGATCAAGTGCCCGATAAAGGGAACACCGAGCAACGAAAAGTCCCCGATCAGGTCCAAAATCTTGTGTCGCACAAATTCATTGGGAAACCGAAGACCTGATTCATTGAGAATGCCGTCTTGAGAGAGCACGATCGTATTGTCAAGATTGCCACCCTGACCGAGCCCACGAGCCCAAATGGCTTCTACTTCTTGCAAGAACCCAAATGTCCTGGCATCCGCGATTTCGCGCTCAAATGCATGGGCTGAGTGCTCATAGACGTAGGTCTGAGTCTGGATCATCGGATGATCGTACTGGATAGAATAGGTGATCTTGGCAGTCGAGGACGGTTCGATGCGAACCCGGCGAGTTCCATCCACCACCTCGAGAGGCCGTGTAATTTTCAGATAGGGTTGCCGCCGGCTCTGGGGAACAATTCCAGCTGACCGAATCAAGCGAACAAAGTGTGCCGCGCTACCGTCCATGACGGGGGCCTCACCGGCCGTCAGCTCCACATAGACATTATCGATATCGAGCCCGGCCAATGCGGCCAGGACGTGTTCGATTGTCTGTACTTGAAACCCATTGCCGCTGATTGCGGTACAGAGTTCTGTCGGCACCAAATGTTCGACAGATGCCGCGAGGGAGGCTCCATTTTTCCCGTTTCGATTGACGAAGACGATGCCCGTATTGGGTGTGGCAGGCTTAAGCGTGAGGGTGACTGGTTGTCCCGAGTGGAGCCCAACCCCTGCACAACTCACTGCATTCGCTAATGTTTGTTGAGCTCTCACACAAACCCCTCAATAAATTACGCAGAGACTACCAGCAACTCGTGTGCCATCCAGAAGTTTTTCGAAAAAGTACCATAATTAATTGATAATAAAAGACAATATATATAGTTCAGTAGCCTTAAGTCATGTTGCAAAAACATGACACTTGTGACTTTTCAATGGATTATCGACTGAAATTCATGCCGTCACCGATGAGGAGCCATGCAGCCGAGTATGGGATCGATCACCCCAACTGGCAGCCAGAATTGAATTGATGGAAACGACTCATGATCTGTTAATAACTGATAGGGGATACATGATGATAAATCAGCGTTGGGAGAGTTGCAACCCGTGTGTCGGGTTGGGTTATTTTCCCTTGCTGTTTACAACAACTACGGCCGAGGATCCAACTCAATGAGTCCTTTTCGAATAGCGAGAATGGCAGCCTGTGTACGGTCATAGACTTGCAATTTATGGAAAATGTTGCGCACATGATTCTTCACGGTCTTTTCGCTCAAGTCTAAGTTATTGGCTATTTCCTTGTTCGTCTTGCCGTCCGCGACCAAGCGTAGGACCGTGATCTCCCGTTCCGTCAGATCGTGCTCAACCCATCCAGGCTTTTTCCCTTTCTTCTGGGACATCAAGGAAAACTCGGCCAAGATCTTGCTTGCCACGGATGGATGAATGAGTGACTCCCCCTTGTAGATCGCACGAATTGCAGCGACGATCTGTGAGGACTCTGAGTCCTTTAAGAGATAGCCGGTTGCGCCGGCGCGCACCAAATCGAAGATGTATTGTTGCTCGTCATACATCGTCAGAGCCACGATTCCGATGTGAGGGAACTCCCGCTTGATTTGCCTGGTTGCTTCGACCCCACCCATCCGGGGCATACTCACATCCATCAGCACGACATCAGGGACCAACGTTTTCACTTTCTCGACGGCCTCCATTCCATCCTGGGCCTCGCCCACAATATGAATGTCGTCTTTCATCTTGAGGATTGCGGCCAGTCCTTCGCGGACGACGCGATGGTCGTCCGCGATGAGCACCTTAATTTTTTCCACGGGATGTCGCCTCCTTTTTATCCAAAGGGATCTCGACAACGATGGTCGTGCCATGCCCTTTCTTAGACTCGATCTTGCCTTCGCCACCCACGAGCCGAGCCCGCTCCAAAATTCCGCGAATCCCGAAGTGGTCCCATTTGTCTGGATCACGTAGCACCGTGTCCATGTCGAATCCCACGCCGTTGTCCCCAATGGTGACGCGGAGGAGTGTGGGATCGATATCCAGCCTCACGGTGACCCGAGTCGCTTTCGCGTGTCGCTCCACGTTACTGAGAGCTTCTTGCACAATACGAAAGAGGAAGATCTTGGTCCGGGGGAACAAGATCTGCTCATCCCCGGATACGCGGAACTGCGTCTTGATATGATATTGGGTCTCGTACGAGGTAAGATAGTTCGTGAGGGCTGGGAGTAGCTCCATCTTGTCATAGTGGAGCGGACGGAGATTGAATATGGCTTGCCGCGCCTCATGGATAGCCATTTTTAACTGAGCTTTACTTTCGCGCAAGGTGGCCAGACTGGCTTTCGGATCTTTTCGAATCAGTTGCAGACTCAGATCCAGTTTGAAATTCACCCCGGCCAAATTCTGCACGAGGCCGTCGTGCATTTCACACGCAATGCGTGTCCGTTCATCCGTCACGGCCACTCCCGTCTCCTTAACATACAGGCGATAGAGCGACTGGTATTTGTTTAGGGCTTTCTCGATCTCTGTCGTGGCGCGGATACGGGCTTCGATGAGCTCCCACATGAATTTAGCACTTGCCCCGCCGATGATGGTGACGCCCATCCGGTGGAAGTCTTGAAGCATCTCCCAAACCTTGACATTGTCCGACACGTCGATGATGAGATCCACGTGCTCGAGGTCCAAGAGCCGCCGAAAATCGTGGGTCACGGGAATGCCGAGACGCTTTGCCAGCGCAATGCCCGGGGCGTCCGCCTTGATTTCAGCCACACCGACGATCCGGACCAGCGGATCAGCCGCGAAGACCTCCAACAGCGCCGTGCCACCGCGGCCTGCGCCGATGATCGCCACATGCGTACCGCTGGGCACTCCTGTCTTGCGTGGTCGTTTGCGAGACATAGCTTGGGTCGTCGGCATCTTGACGCCTACTCGTTAAGACATCGCATCATGTTATAGACCGACGAGCGGCGGAAGGACATGGAGCGAACGATGAGAATACGGGAGCGACCCTGTGGCCCTCACCTCTCGCGGCGCTGTTGAGCCAACGTTCTCAGCTCGTCCATGAACTGGTCAATGTCTTTGAACTCGCGGTAGACAGACGCAAAACGAACATAGGCGACCTGATCCAATTGATGAAGCTCTTTCATCAACTCTTCGCCCACGATCCGACTCTCGATTTCAGTTTCACCCATTTCCTGGATGCGTTTCTCGATGCGATCCGTCACAGTTTCGATGGTAGCAGTACTGATCGGTCGCTTTTCGCAGGCTTTCTTGAGGCCGGCGAGAATTTTTGTACGGTCGAACGACTCCCTTCGGCCGTCCTTTTTCACCACCATGGGAAGGATTTCATCAACGCGTTCGTAGGTGGTATAGCGACGCTTGCAGCCGAGACATTCCCGTCGACGGCGAATCACCTCGCCTTCCTTCGCCATGCGAGAGTCTACGACCTTGTCTTCGAGTTCATCGCAGAACGGACATTTCACAGGCGGTGACCCAGTCCCGTCCGACGCGGCTTAGTAAGTATAAAAGATCGGAAAACGACTACAGAGCGCTTTGGCCTGAATACGGACTTCCTCGAGTATCGCGGGATCTTGCCGATGCTGTAGCACCCGGTCGATCAAGCCTACAATCTCTTTCATCTCGGCTTCCCGCATCCCACGGGTGGAGACAACGGGAGTTCCCAGCCGAATACCACTGGCGACAGCCGGAGGCTTCTCATCATAGGGCACGGCATTCTTGTTCACGATAATGCCAGCAGCACCCAAGGCCGCATCCGCTTCTTTGCCTGTAATGCCCTTGTCGGCCAGATTCATCAGCATCAGGTGCGTATCCGTGCCGCCTGATACAATCTTGTACCCACAGTCAAGAAGCCCTTGAGCCAACGCCTTCGCATTGGCAATAACCTGCTTTTGGTACCTCGTAAAAGCCGGCGAGAGGGCTTCCTTGAATGCGACGGCTTTTGCCGCGATCACGTGCATCAAGGGCCCACCTTGGATTCCGGGGAAGAGCAATTTGTCGACCCCTTTGGCATGCTCGGCCTTGCACATCACGACGCCACCCCGGGGTCCCCGCAGAGTTTTATGGGTCGTCGTAGTGACGAAGTCGGCATAGGGAACGGGATTCGGATGGAGCCCCGCAGCAATCAGCCCGGCAATGTGGGCGATATCGACCAGCAGGTAGGCACCGACTGACTTAGCGATCTGTTGGAATCGTAGAAAATCAAAGGTGCGCGCATACGCACTGGCGCCCACCACGAGCAGGCGTGGTCGGCACTCTTCGGCCACCTTCTGCACCGCGTCATAGTTGATTGTTTCGGTCTCGCGTTCCACGCCGTAAGAAAACACACGGAACAGGATCCCTGAAAAATTGACCTTGCTGCCGTGGGTGAGGTGGCCTCCTTGGGCGAGGTCCATGCCCAGAATGGTGTCGCCTGGCTTCAGCACGGACAGATAGGCTGCCATATTGGCTTGTGAACCTGAGTGCGGCTGAACGTTCACATGCTCCGCGCCGAAAATCTGCTTACACCGCTGGATGGCAAGATCCTCTACGGTATCCACATGCTGACAGCCACCATAGTACCTCTTCCCCGGATACCCTTCAGCATACTTATTGGTCATGATGGAGCCCTGAGCTGCCAGAACAGCGGGACTGGCGAAGTTCTCCGAAGCGATCAGAAGCAGCTTGTCACGCTGCCGCTCTTCCTCGGCGACGATCGCGTCATAGACATCCGGATCTGTAGCTTTGAGTGCGTCTAAAGAACCGATCACATTGGTCATGACAGCTCGTTCCCTCGCTAGGCCTCAGCTGGAGCCGTTTCGGTTTCCTGCTTCTTCACGACATGGATCACCACGGTTGCAGTGACATCCCGTGGAAGCTTGATCGGTACGGTAAAGGTGCCGAGTTCCTTGATCGGATGGTCCAGCTGGATTTTGCGTCGATCCACCGTAAATCCCTGTTCCAGCAATCTCTCTGCAATGTCTTTGGCCGTAACCGACCCGAACATCTTGTCGTCCTTGCCGACCTGAGCCTGTACCGTCAGGGACACGGCTGAAATGCTCTTCGCGTGGGTTTCGATCTCCAGCTTTTCCTTCTTTGCCCGTTCGCCGGCGACACGCTTGATATGCTCAAAGGCCTTGATGCTGCGACTGTCGGCCAACACTGCTTTCTTGCGTGGGAGCAAAAAGTTCCGCGCGTACCCATCTTTCACATCGAGTAGATCGCCAAGATGTCCGACCCCATCCATCGTTTCTTGTAGAATAACCTTCATGCCCCTAACTCCTTCTGTTGGAAAGGAAAAGAGGATACTGGGGGACCGACAAAAAGTCAATTCGCAATGTGCAGAGGATGTTCCTCAGGCCAGGTCGCGAGTGCGATCATGAACGGAAAAGTATGCCAGTAACAGGCTGGACAGGTATAAGAGCCCGACCGTATGATGACGATCGCCAAACATGGAATATTTTCTACAGATCTCATGACCACACGAGACCTTCTCGAAACATGGGCAATCCGGCTGGAAGCCGAACAGACACGGGTTAGCAGGACGGCCTTCGACCAACCAATTACTCATGTAACAGGCCGACTTGTCCGCACCATCGGCACCCTTCATCTGTACGAACTGACACTTCCGCACGGCTCATCTATCGAGCATGACACCCCCCTCTCGATTATTCTTCCGGACAACATGGAGCCAACCGAAGGCATCGTACTTGGCGGGCAAGGCAATGTAGTCCTCGTGCAGACGTTTGATGCCATCGGTCAGATTTGTCCAGACGTGACCGTGATTCCCGATAGAGCCGGGTTTCTGGCAACGTCAGCCAAGAGACTACGCGACATGCTCACGCAGCCAGACTCCTATCGTCTCGGTCCGGCAGACCGTTTGGCTTCCCTCCTCGAGGCGACGACGGGAGCGGAGGAGCTTTCTGGGATCGGCGCAGGATCGTCAATCCTCACGACCGTCTGGTCAGACGAACTATCGGTGCGCAGGCAGCGGTTGGGCGTACTGGCGATTGATTTGATTCGCGCGAATAAGCGCATCCTCGTGGTCTGTCCTGATCACCAGGATGCAGACGCGTTCGTCGGAACCATCGCGCGAGCCATGAAAGCTGTGGGGCTCACGTATAAGACATGGGTGAGTCGGTATGAAATGGCATTG
>DATNCR010000107.1:0-2073 GCA_035607135.1 Nitrospiraceae bacterium | reverse complement strand
AGTACCTCAGACCGTCGGACCGACAGGTTATCTTGGCTTTTGCCCTCTGGGGTATCGGCATTCTGATGTGTGTAGAGAAACTGCAGGGCGTTCAATCCGATGTTAAACTTGCCGCCCAGCGAGGGAAGTCTTTCGATCTTGGCTTTCCACTCCTCAACCATGCCTAAGCGCTGATCGAGATTCGAGACGGGATCTGGTCCGAGCGCAGGGGAACTAGGCGCCGGAGCCCCTTGTGTTCCCGGCCCTGCTTTTTCACGATCGGCTTGAAGTTTGAGCCATTCTTCTTTGGAAATCTGCCCCTTCTCATAGAGAAGGTCCTCAAGGCTGGCTTGAGCAATTTCTGCCTGGACAATTACCCCAAGACTGATCACGCAGGCGATGGTTGCGAACCCCAGTCGTGTCATTCAAATACCTCCATCATGACATTTCGAATAGCTTCTTTCTGATCCCGTTACTTCTTCGCGACGCAGTATGTTTTTTCCGGAAGGGGCGAATAACCTCCTCCGGCATCTTCTTTAAATTCTGCGATTTCAAGCCCGCCTGTTTGCCACACATGGATGCAGTCAGCGACTAAGAAGGGCTCGGTCTTGGGTATGCCGTTCACCAGGATCGGCCGTCTACTCGTGGTTGTTCCCACAATGATGAACCGGTTTCCCTTCATCAGATCCAGCGATTCAAGTCCTCCCGCATAGAGAAATGCGAATTCATGGTCACCTGTTCTCGTGCCATTTACATCCGCGGGCCCATACGCGGGATTGTTCACGATCGGAAGCTGCTCCGCGACAATCACCATACCCTTGCTGTCCTTGGTAGCCTGGACGATCCGGCCTCCCAGCAGGACTTTGAGCCCTGAATCGGATTTCCCCGACTCATTCGTAGGACCTGCGTCACGCCAGGCCTCAAACTGAAAGGTCGGAACGACCTTCTCCATGACTTCTGGTGGAAAGGGTGTATTCGCAGCGCATCCAGACAGCACTGCGCATACTGAAGCCGTGAATGTGATGAAATGAGTAAGTTTCATAGTGCTAGCTCCAGTTTGAAGACAATTGTTGACTCAGTTCGAACTCGCCATGGATGTGATTCGCGGATCAGGACACGACAGGAATATATTTCCCGCATGTTATGAGATTGATACCGGAGTGTTAACGACGCGTTAAATTATTAACAGCGCGTTAAATTGCGCGCGCTGCATAAAGTTCTTGCGACGCGTTTTGCTTGGGAGGGGGATTACGTTTTGAGGAAGGCGTCGAGCACCCCGTGCTTATCTCGTTACGAGGCCGATCTTCTTCGGCTGGTGCTCTCGTGATCGCGTCTGATTGATCTGTGAATCAAAGACGTAGATCAAGATTGGCCGACGTGTTCGCGGGTTCTATTGCATGCGTCGATTTCTTCGGTTTCAAACGCGGGAGGAGCAGAGAGGTGTCCGCTAGAGGACGCGATAGTACTGCACCGTGCTTATTCCAGTGCTTGCATCGCGCTGCAGCACGACGGTCGCATTTCTGATCACTTCGTTCACAGTCACGGTCATGCGGGCTGAGAAAAAGTCGCTTTTGACGTCATACTGGGTTCGGATCTGCATCCCTATCTCCTGAAAACTGCCCACACGATCTAAATCCACTTTGGTCTTGAAGGGACGAGCCTGGATAATTTCTGTGGCCATACTTTGTGTAATACGCTGATCGAGGGCCTGAAGCACGAGAGGCCCGGCTGTATTGATATTCACCGGTTTTCCACCATCTATTGGGAACACGGTCACGACCTTCGAGAGCTTCGCGATGATCTCGGGAGTGATCCCCTTGATGAGACGCAATTCTAAGAGTGTCTGTAACTTACTATTGGCTGCCTTGTAGGAGGGCCGCTGCGCCTGATAGTACAGGCTCTCTGCGCCGGCGGGTTCCTGAACCTCGTTGTCATCCACCCAATCGATAATCGCATCGACTAAATCGGGATTGACCTGCACGAGTTCGAAGAGCCGCTTGAATTTTTTCACCGTGGCCGCTTTGGCAACAAGATCCCCAGCAATACCCAAGTCGTTCAAATTCAGCTTGCCCAGTTCGTCTTCGATTTGCGCGT
>DATNCR010000080.1:0-2675 GCA_035607135.1 Nitrospiraceae bacterium | reverse complement strand
CATTCTGATTATCGATGATGAGGCGGGCATCCGTGCACTCCTTCGCTTCACTCTTGAAGCGGCAGGGCATGAGGTCGTGGAAGCGGCCAACGGCCGTGAAGGGCTGGCGTTGTACTGCCGCAGGCCGACGGACTTGGTCATCACCGACATTGCCATGCCCGAGCTGAATGGGCTGGACATGATGCTGGAACTGACACGTCAATTCCTCCACGCGAAGGTGATCGCGATCTCAGGCGTAGGCGGAGAAGCCAATGCCTTGGATCGCGCGAAACTGCTCGGCGCACGGCGCACCTTTGACAAGCCCTTTAACATGCCGAAATTGCTAGACGCGGTGCGATACGAGTTGGAGCATTAGCGCAGCCTTCTCTCAGCGCTGTCCCTGACCTCTGTGTCGACAGCTTCAAGTGATCGGCTAGGCTAGAAGACGAGTTCGAACGAGTGAGAGAGTGCACAGTTTACGTCTCAGTCAGGCGATTTTCGTCTCCCCTTCCGCCAGCTAACAAAAGCCTCATAGGATAACTTCTCAATTATCCTTGTGGTTCATCAGTTGCTAGCAAGGCATAGCATGTGCATTCATTCTGGCTTAGCACAGGAGTGTCTAATTTTTAAGGGAGCGAGGGTATGCCACATCTTGTACGAATTGTGATTCAGTTACCTCTGAATCTCAAAACCCAACTCGATAATCTGAAACAACAGGGATACACGACGAGTGGCTTCATCAGGGCTATGCTGGAACGGGAGTTTGCCAAGATGGAAGAGAAACCAGTGACGCCCTTTTCAGTTGGAAAACGCATGAGTAGCCGATAGCTGCTGATGATACGCCTGACAGGTCCCTTCACTTGCACGCTCCTAGAATGGGCTTCCCTACGAGGTTCCCATGCCCTTCTCGATTCGTCCCTACCGTCGCTTCTCAATTCGCTTCCCCGAATTCCTTCCTATTGAATAGGTTAGCGGAGTTCTCTCGATCTGCTGAACGATACCGTCACGCATTTCAATCCTCCGTGATGTCATGATGCAAAATTAGGATACAGAAACCCATTCCCTGGCGTCAGGCTGTAGGTTCGACCCCTACACGCTCGCAGCATGCCGATGTGTCTGTCCAGATAAGGACGGAGCCTGGGGATCGACCGCACGATTCTCCGTGAGCACCTCAACTCCATTTACATATGGGAGATTGAGGGCTCAGTATGGAGAAAAAACAAAAATTTATTGGCAGACTTGAAGTAGTATGTGATCCTAAGAAACATTAAATCCCACCGCACTTGGCGTCTGAAACACATGAAAAGAAGCCCATAACGGACCGCTCCAACTCCCACGCTGGAAGGGTGTCTGTTGAGATGTGCAAAACCCGGAAATATGAGCTGGCCAGAATGATATTTCGCACCTTGAGGAAAGGCGTAAGGGATGGAGCAGACACTCTGAGGCGATACGACCATTGTTGTTGTATGAGTTGATCAAGGCTCTCCTCAAGCTGGTGCACCGCAGCACAATCGATGCCATGCATCGAGAACCAGTGGAGCTGCCATGGATGGAGAATGAGCCTCTGCTCAAGGAGCATATCCTGCTGAGAGCCATACGACGAAAGGAAAGATATGGCGAAAATCGATAGCTTATTTAAGACGATGCTAGAGGAAGGGGCGTCCGACCTTCATCTCGTTGCCGGTCAAAAACCTACCATCCGTATCCATGGTGAGCTGGAACGACTGGAAAGTCACGGCGTTCTCGATAATGACACCCTTCACGAGATGCTTTATGAGATTACCCCTGCGAGGAAAAAGGAGGAGTTTGATAAGAGCGGCGACATAGATTTTGGGTATGAACTCCCGGGAATGGCGCGCTTCCGCGCGAATTTTTTCCAACAAAAATATGGCTGCGCCGCAGTCTTTCGCCAGATTCCGAGCACGATCGTCTCTGCGGAAGAGTTGGGCCTGCCCCCGATTCTCAGCCGTGCCGCACTGTTACATAAAGGCCTGGTGCTGGTTACCGGTCCGACCGGAAGTGGAAAGTCTACGACGCTGGCTGCAATCATAAATCATGCCAATATCCACCGAAAAGATCACATTATAACCATCGAAGACCCGATAGAATTTGTGCATCAAAGCCAAGGGTGCATTGTGAACCATCGAGAGGTGGGATTACACACTCAGTCGTTTGCGGCGGCGCTTCGGGGCGCACTCCGCGAGGACCCGGATATCATCCTAGTGGGAGAAATGCGGGATCAAGAGACCATCCGCTTGGCGGTGGAAGCTGCAGCAACCGGGCACCTCGTGTTCGGAACGCTACACACGACCAATGCCTCTAAGACGGTCGACCGCATCGTCGAAGTGTTCCCCCACGAGGAACAGAGTCAGATCCGAAATACTCTGTCCACGAGCCTGAAAGTCATTGTGGCGCAAAATCTTTTTAAACGGATTGATAAGAAGGGACGATGCGCTGCATTGGAGATCATGGTCTGCACGGCAGCAATTTCGAACCTGATTCGGGAAAGCAAGACGGCTCAAATGCTGTCAATGATCCAGACGGGCAAAAAAGCGGGCATGCAAAGTTTGGATGAAGCCATCCTGGAGCTCTTGAACAAAAAGTGGATTAGTCCCGAAGAGGCATATGACAAGTGTACCGACAAGTCGAGATTCGTTTCCTTTCTAAAAACCCCGCCGGATGAGCTGGCCTAAACT
>DATNCR010000079.1:0-8223 GCA_035607135.1 Nitrospiraceae bacterium | reverse complement strand
CGTCCTCGACGAACCGACCATCGGTCTCCACCCTCGTGACACGGCAACACTCGCCGTCATGCTGCGAGAGCTGGCAGTCCAGGGCAACACAGTCGTCGTCGTCGAGCACGATCTACAGATGATGCTGGCCGCAGACTATCTTGTCGAACTGGGCCCTTTGTCCGGAGAGAAAGGCGGTGAAGTGATCTGCGCAGCGCCACAACGGGAATTCATCGTAGACCGGCGTGCAATTACGGCCCGGTACCTCCGTGGGGAGGACGAGATTGCCCTCCCGCGATCTCGACGAAAAGGAAACGGAACATTTCTTGTGATGGCCGGTGCCTGCGAGAACAACCTGAAAGATCTTGTTGTCCGTATTCCGCTCGGCATGTTGGTCTGCGTCACCGGCGTCTCAGGGTCCGGCAAGAGCACATTGGTCGAAGATACACTCTACAGAGCCGTCGCCCGTGCCTTTCGTGTCGAATCGCTGCCCATGGGAAAATTTCGAGCGATTAAGGGGATCGAACATCTGACCGGCATCAAGCTGATCGATCAGGAGCCGATCGGCCGAACGCCGCGCTCGAATCCGATCACCTACCTGAAAGCGTTTGATGAGGTTCGCTCCCTTTTTGCGTCCGAGCGTGAGGCGCTCAGACGCGGACTGACACCGGGCCATTTCTCTTTCAATACCACGGGAGGTCGGTGCGACCGATGCGAAGGGAGCGGCGTCGAGAAGCTCGAGATGTATTTCTTCGAAGATATCTATGCCACCTGCGAGGCTTGCGACGGAAAGCGATTCAAACCGAACGTCCTCTCCATTCACTATCGCGGGAAGACGATTCATGATGTATTGCAGATGACGGCTGAAGAGGCCTTGGGATTCTTTAGCGGCTCGCCCAAGCTGACAGAAAAACTCCACCTCCTCTCGTCCATCGGACTCGGCTATCTCCGGCTCGGCCAATCCGCGACCACACTTTCAGGCGGCGAAGCCCAGCGATTGAAAATCGCCTCGGAGCTCAAAGTCTCGTCCTCGAAGAATGTGCTCTACATCATGGACGAACCGACTACCGGGCTGCACGTTGACGACATCAAAAAACTTCTGGCGATGCTGCAGAAGCTGGTGCACGGCGGCAATACCGTGATAGTGGTGGAACACAACCTCGACGTCATCAAGACAGCAGACTGGATTATCGACCTGGGGCCTGAAGGGGGGGCAGCTGGCGGGCAGATTGTAGCAGAGGGACGACCGGAGCAGGTGGCGAAGGTAGCGGCTTCTCATACTGGACGATTTCTTGCCCCTCTGCTTGCCTCTGAACAGACGGCACGACCGCACCTATAGTCCCGGTCGCCTCTCGGCAGTCAGAGATATCTCTATTGGCTGTCCAGCTCGACGCACATCCAGCTGGAGGGTTTGTCCCGCCTCCACCTGACAGAGTCGTTTCGCATCCCGTTCCGAAGATACACTGGATAAGAGCGCGCCGTTACAGGCGACAACTCTGTCGCCCACCTTGAGTCCTGCCTTGTCGGCAGGCAGGCCACCGCGAAGCTCTCGCACGAGGTAGTATCGAGCACCGCCTAATTCTTGCAGTTCCCAATTCACACCGATGTGTCCGGACCCGAGCAAACCGGTCTGTGACCCGAATCGGGCGAGAATGCGATGCGCGATGACGCGGGCCAAACCCTCGGGATCATCGGCCGTGGCGTCAGAACTATGTCCCTGCCCGTAAAATAGGACGACGCCACTTTCCACATCGATCATCCGGAAAACCAGCGACACGCGGCTGACCTGCTCTCCTACAGTTCCTTCCCATTGCTGCACTTCGCCCACCACGATCGCGTGCGCGCCAACAAGCTTCCCGACTTTCAACACCTCCGCATCATCCGTGTATTTCAGTTGGACGATCTGTTCCTTGAATACTTCGTCGAGCTTCGCTCGTTCGACGATATTGATATCGAGATCCAGGAGTAGATTCGTCATGATCCCGGCAACACGCGAGCCGGATCCTTGGGCGGCTCCCGCGTCGACGAAGGGCATAACAGCCATCGTGCGATAGCCATGGATCGTGTCTCGATTGATCGGGCCGACACCGGTCACGACCGGTTCAGGACGTCCAAGCATCCCGCCGGATCCCAGGGCGACAGTGCCGGCCGAAGCACAGGCGCGGCGCCGTTGCAGAATGGCCGAGGGTGCGCCCCAGGCACAGAGTTCATCATTCACTAATACGACATGGTAGGGATATTCGCGTTGATGCTCGGCCGCTATATTGGTGAAGGGGTAGAAGATGCAGCCGCCGACCCATATTGAGGCCGGGCAGAGAATCAGCTCGTAGAGCCATTGCTTGCGAGCGGTGAGAGAATATTCCCAGACCAACAGACGGCCATCGTCACGCAGCACACGGTCCGGTCGACCGATCTGGTCGATCACCTCGGCCTTTGTCATCGGCACGGCCAGTCGGTCCAGCTTGGATTCCGACTTGATGATGGTGTAGGCCACGCCACACGCCGAGAGTGAGCCAGCGAGACAGACGGCAATGACGACTGTTGCGAGACGAGAACATAGACACGGTGAGTGAGCCTGTGGCTGGGGCATCGCGTCAGCGTACCACTCTGAGCGCGAAGGCCGCAACGAAGGTGTCGATGGGAACCGCGCGATTAATTCAAGGAGGGATCGAAGGGCATGTCCGCATAGTGGCGGTAGTCGTCTCCCATGGCACTCACGATATCCGGCCAGATACGTGCGGGATCTTTGTCAAAGACCGCTTTGGGATCTGCCGGAATGGTAAACCAGGAGCCGGTTTGCATTTCCGATTCCAATTGTCCCGGACCCCATCCGGAATATCCGATATACGCACGAAAGGCCTCGCGCCCGGCATTGGCAGTCAAAATACGATCGACCAGCTCTGTATCCCCGCCAAGACAGACCCCATCGAAGACATGATGGGAATTCTCAGGCAATTGGTCCAAGCGATAGAGCATCATGACCTGATTCGTCTGCACCGGCCCCCCGGAAAAAAGGACGTGCCGTTGACCTTCGAGGATCGGCACTTGAGGGAGCGCCTCCGAGACGGACATCGCTGTCGGGCGATTGACGACAACACCCAGCGCGCCTTCGGCCCCGTGCTCACAGAGCAAGACCACGGTCTGCCGAAAGTTCGGATCGCGCAAGGACGGGGCCGCGATAAGAAACACGCCTTTCCCGAGTGGAGCCTTCATATTGCTAATCCTACCGCGCTGCCCTGTGGCGTGCAAGCGGGACGACAGACTGAGACCGGCGAGACTGGTTGATCTGGTTCATCTGGTTTGTTTTGTGTATCTGGTCGGGCTTGTTCAACCAGACAAACCAAATGAACCAAACAAACAAGACACACGAGCCGCCTACCGATAGAGGGATTCGCGACGGTCACGAAGGAGATCATTGTAGGGCGTGAGGGCTTTGTTTCGCGCGTCGGCAGGATTGATTTCAACAGTATAGAGTTCTTCCTGGTCCCGGGGCGCGCGATGCAGAATCGCCCCACGTGGAGCGACCACTTCGCTGTTTCCAATGTACGTCAGCTGGTCTTTTCCGCCTCGCGCTTCGCTGCCTGTCCGATTACAGGTCACAGCGAACACTCGATTTTCCAGGCACCGAACGGGCATGGAATCCGGGCAGTTCGGCAACACGAGGTTCGAGGGATGGCAGATAAGCTCTGCTCCCTTGAGCGCCAACGTGCGAGCCGCCTCCGGATAGTACCAGTCGAAACAGATCATCACCCCGATCTTGGCCATCCCGACATCCCACACCTGAAATCCCGTGTCGCCTGGCGTAAAGAACAGTGTTTCTTCGAAAAACAGATGCGTCTTGCGATAACACCCAATAAACCCGGACGGACCGACGACCACGGCGGAGTTATAGCAGGCAGCACCGACACGTTCTGGAAGCCCTGCAACGATCACCATCCGGCGCCGTTTCGCAAGGTCGATCAGCCGTTGCGTCGTTGGCCCGTCCGGAACCGACTCAGACAGCGTGGTCATTTCTTGCTGTGACACGAACTGGTAACCCGAAGCAAATAACTCGGGCAAGACGATCAGATCGGCCTCAGCCCGGTCGAGTGTGTCCACAACCTTATCAAGGTTGTGCGATACATCGCCGAAGACTGGAGCGAACTGATAAAACCCGACCAGCATGATCGTCATATCCCCAGAACAAAACGGGCAGGGTTGCCCCTGCCCGTTCAAAAAGATGACTCGCCGAATAACTTACTTCACTTCGGACAAATGGGTGACCGCGCCTTCAGCATGTTGTGTGGCGACATCGGCGTGGCCGGCCTTGCCATGCTCAACGGCTTCCTTGAGATGCTTGATCCCCTCATCCACATGCGGATTCTTCCCGGCCGCCCCGGCATGCTTGAGTGCTTCCTCAGCATGTTTTACCAGGACATCGGCATGTCCCTGTTTGCCATGCGCAACGGCTTCCTTAGCATGCTCCAAGGCTTCAGCCGCGTGCTTGTCCGCTGCAAGAGCGAGCCCGCTGAACAGCGGGAAACCGACAAGTGCGGCAACTGCCACACCAACCAGAGCTCCGCGATGGATTCTCATTTTCATGGGTTCCTCCTCAATGGTTAAGGTTCATGCAACGGGTGAACGATATGGGCACGGGATTCGAGTGGTTTCACCTTACACAGCCATTTTTACACTGTCAAGAAGGCCTCACCTGGGGATCGACGTTCAGAATGTGCTGTAATCCCTTGGCGTCTTTTTCCACCGGACAGGCAAAATCTCGACTCCACTCCCACCAGGATCCAGGATAGTTGCGGACCTTCCGATACCCGGCGAGTTTGAGGACAAAATACAGCCAGGCTGAACGGACACCGCCGGTGCAATAGCAGATAATCTCCTGATCCTGTTTCAGACCTTTCTCGGCGAGACTCTCTTTGACCGTCGGCAGATCTTTCACCGTCGCGTTCGCGTGAAGAAATCCGTTCCACGCCAGGTGAAGCGCGGAGGGAATGTGGCCGGGTCGCGGTATCCCTGACACCTCTTTCCCAAGATATTCTTCGAGGCTGCGCGCATCGACGATCACGGTGCCAGGATGCGGCTGCTTCACAAGGTGCTTCAATTCGTCCTTCGCGGCGATGACAGCGGCCACCGGCTTGACGCTGAAGGTCCCCAGCTTGGGCGTCACGCACCCATGTTCGAACGGCCGTTTTTCCTGCACCCACTTGACCCACCCGCCATCGAGGATACGCAGGCGCGTGTGTCCCAGATATTCCAGCATCCAGAACATGCGACCTTCATCTCCCCAATTGTCAAACGGATTGGAATAGATGACCACCTCGCTGTCCTGACTAATACCCAAAGCACGAATCCTTTGTTCCATACGTCCGCGATCGGGATCCAGCAATCCCTTCGGCACGGCAGCTGGGTCGCTGTATTCATGCCACGTCGAATGCACCGCCCCTGGAATATGGCCGCCGAACTCGTAGGCCGCCCGCCCACGCACGTCGAGAATGACCAGATCTGGCTGTCCTAATCTCTGCTGAAGCTGCTCGGTGTCAATTAATAACTCGTGCGTCATGTCGTTCCTTGTGTCGTGTGAGCCGTCAACCATCAACCCTCAGTTCCAGCCTTGCAACCTACTCTATCCGACTGACCGCTGAGAGCTGGTTGCCGTCGCTCGTAGACAACGGTCTTCATGCAGCTAAGAGCGCCTGAATATGGCGATCGATCGAGGTGGCCAAGGCCTTCAGATGATACCCACCTTCAAGCGACGAAAGCACGCGCCCGCCGGCATGGCGCTTGGCAATACTGGCCACGATGTCGGTGAGGTCCGCATAGCCCTCCTCTGTCAACCCCATGCTCGCGAGCGGATCGTCTTTGTGCGCATCGAAACCGGCTGAGATGATCACGAATTCCGGCTTGAAGGCATCGGCCGCCGGCACCAACGATTTCTGAAAGGCGGCACGATATTCTTCATCACCCTCACCGGCTTCCATCGGCACGTTGATGGTGAACCCTTCCCCAGCCCCTCTGCCCATCTCCGTCGAGCGGCCCGTACCGGGATAGTGCGGATACTGGTGTGTGCTGAAGAACAGCACGGACGGATCATCTTCAAAACTATGCTGCGTGCCATTCCCATGATGCACATCCCAATCGACAATCAATACGCGCGTCAGACCATGCTTTTTCTGAACATAGCGTGCGGCAATCGCCACATTGTTGAAGAGGCAGAAGCCCATCGCGCGCCCCGCTTCGGCATGATGCCCCGGCGGCCTCACCGGACAAAATACATGGTCCACTTGCCGGCTCATGATCGCATCGACAGCGGCCAATGCCCCACCTGCTGCCAGATAGGCGGCGGTCAATGAGCCGGGAGACATTGACGTATCGGGATCGAGCGAGACCCGTCCATGCGTCGGCGCGTGGGTCTTCAACATCGCAAGATACGAGGGTGTGTGGATCTGTGTAATCCATTCATCTTCCGCCACTCGCGGTTCGATTCTCGTCAGCCGAGCTACCGTACCGCTCTGCTCCAGCTGCTGCATGATGGCACGCAGCCGATTGGGGGATTCAGGATGCCCGGCTCCCATGTCATGGTCGAGATAGCGTGGATCATAGACGAGCCCTGTCTTGCCCATGATGTAAGCCCTGAAGCGTTAGAGATACGAAATACGACCCATCATCGTGACGGATGAAACTAGATTAGCATGCAGGAAAGTGCATAGACAACGAGCACGCGCGCTGCTATCGTCTAGCGAACGGGAGGTAGACATGCCAAACCCACGAATCGAACCGCTGAAGAAAGTCCTGACGATCGATCCGAACGACGAGGTGGCCTGGTTTGGCCTCGGAAAAGCTTACATGGAAGATGCAAACTTCGAAGAAGCAGCCAAGGCCCTTCAACAATGTGTCACCGTCAAACCCACCTATTCGGCCGCCTACTATGCCTGGGCCCAATCACTGCACAAGCTGGGGCGAATGGAAGAGTGCAGAGCCGTCTGCGCCACAGGAATCGATGTGTCCACAAAAAACGGCGACGCGATGGTGACAAAGAACTTTGAACTGCTTAAAGGGTCGTTGCCCGCCTAATAGATTCTGCTGAAGGCTTAGCTACAGAAATGATCTGGCAAGCTCCGAACTACCTTTTAATTATGGCAGGCCATAAAATGGCCGTACGTCTGAGGTGGCCAGATCCAATCCCGCAGGATACTCAAAAAGTTCGTCCAGCAAGGCCGCAGCCGATGAAAGCACCGGAGGCGTAGCCTCTGGGCTACGTTGAGGATGCTTTCGAGGTGAGAACGACGCTGGCGGACTCTTTCAGCATCCTGCTATACCGGCTCCGCTCCTTCGTCGTCATCGTCGGACGACAGACCGATGGCTTCCGACTGACGCTTGGTGATTTCCTCGTATACTTCATCGAGCCACCGGCTCGCGCAGCCAAGGACCTCCCTGACTAACGGTTCAGACTGACCTGTGCGTTTAATAGTCCATTGACAGACATACTCCAACAGCACATCCCGTTCGAATCGTTCCGCCGATTGCATTGCGAGCGACGTCATCTCACTGAGCCCTGTCTTGAGAATCTCAGCCACTGTATCACGTCCATAGGATGTGCTGGCGGTGACATATTGGACGGCCCGATTGAGTTCTTGGTCGGTCATATGGTCTCCCGTGACTCTTGGCGCATCATACCGAGAATCCCACCGCAGATGGAAGATTTCACGTGATTAGAGGTGAGAGAAAACTTCCTAGACCGCCCAGGCCAAATGGTATGATCGGGACCGAGCACACCATAGCCCACCCCATGCATGGGGGCGAGATGAAGGAGACACGACGTATGCCTGCGAAGACCAACCGGAGAATTTCGACCTCACGTAAAGCCTCATCCCCAAGAAGACAGAACCGCGCATATTCTGAGCGTTGGGATCTCTCACATTTGGCAGAGGATCCGATTCGGCGTTTCGAGACCTTGGCAGGAGCGATCGAGTCCAAGGTCAGGCAATTTGAGTCTGCGCGGGCTCAACTCAGTCCGACCATGTCGACATCAACCTTCCACTCACTGCTGACTCTCAGCGAAGATATTGCCGCTGAATCCTCCCGACTGAGCGCCTATGCCTATCTCTGGTTCTCCGAAAATACGAAAGACCTCGCTGCGCGTTCGTTTAAGACCAAAGTTGAGGAGCGACTGACGGCCCTGCACAACCGGCTGGTATTTTTCGACCTGTGGTGGCAGAGCGTCGATGAGAATACCGCGCGCCAACTCATGAC
>DATNCR010000073.1:0-3473 GCA_035607135.1 Nitrospiraceae bacterium | reverse complement strand
GGGCCCCATTTTTTTAATAACCTGCTAAAGTTATTTTATGGAAACGGCATCGCAAAAGACTTCGACCGAGAAATCTTGCCCTCACCGCAAGAGACTCCTCGATATGCGGAGCAGTCTCTTGAGCCTCCACAAGGCTCTCATCCTGGCCGAACAAGTGACCTATGAGCGCATCAATGGTCGAGTCGCATCAACCAGCGAACTGCTGCAATTAGTGCTGAACGATCCGTGGTTCACTTGGCTTCACCCGTTATCTCAACTGGTGATTCGCATTGATGAACTCTTGGATGATGAGTCCGAGCTTTTGCTTGTTGAGGTGGAGCATTTTCTGATAGAAGCTCGAGCCCTCATCCGTCCTTCGGAGGAAGGAGACGGGTTCGAACGAAGTTATTACGAAGCTCTTCAGCGTGAGCCCGACGTCATATTCGCCCACGTCGAGGTCAAAAAACTTCTCACCAAAGTCGCTGCCTAATCCTCACCAGCTTCTGGTTCATCTGAATTCTGCCTCACCTCCGTCGACCGTTATTCAAGTTTTCCTCGCCCCTTCCGATATGGTTTGTATACTCAGAACGGAGGTTCTCGCGATGCAACCACGATGTGGTCTTCGAATCACGGTCGGCTACCCTGCAAGTATCCAAAGCGATACCGGTGCGGGAGAAGGTGTCTTACTCGACCTCTCGCCCACCGGATGCAGAATGCGAAGCGACATCGCGCTGAATGCAGGAGCCTATCTCGCACTGCGGATCGCGGGGGCTCAGGAGCCAACCCCACTCGCAGTAGAAGTATCGGTGGTCCGCTGGTGTAAAGACGGCCACGTCGGAGTAGAGTTTCTTCGGTACAGTCAGGGGGTCCGCGAACGGGTGACAGATCTTGTCAAAGCCCTGCCACCAACAGAAATACATGCCCGCCCTGACTATGCAGCAACAAGACTAAGCGCCGTCAGCTGATACACCTTCCCGCACAGAGACCATGTCCCCACTGTAGATAAAGATTCACGCGGCGCTCTCTCTGCCTTTCACTATCGCAGTGCAAGACTTGACCCCGCTGTATTGTCGAGATGATTCCGTCCCCCCAGTGAGCGCTCACCACCACGATCCAAGCAAAGAGACTCATGCAAACCGACACAGTCGCTACCAGTTCTGAGCCCATCGGGGCGCCGGTGTGGGATTCGGTTCCAGATTCGATAGGTCCGCTTCGAACAGGATTGTCGGGCGATCGCCTTCAAGACTCCGAATTTGTATTTGTCCAGAACGCAAGGCAACCAGCAGATGTCCCTCTCGACTCCAATCCGCCCATTGAAGGTCATCTAATAATTCGATGTCGCCATTGCATTCCAGCGCGTAGCGAACACGCAGACCGTCCACCGCTTGGTCAACACCAAATTCTCCTCCCGCCCATCCTACACTTTCGGCACACAGCACACGGGTGCCTTGCGGCTGCGATTTCCGCATGCGGGCATTGCGATGCTGATCCCAGGCATCTGTAGGGTCGCGGACAGGAGAGTCCGACGCTTCGATCCAGCCGCGTCGCCGCTCATTGGCGAATTGAATAGCTGGAATGGAACGCAAGCCGTACGCGATCGGAAGCGGCGGGTCCTGTGGCTCATCACTCCCGCTATCTTGGGTAAAGCAATACCCGCGGGTCCAGGTTCCGCAAGTGCTGAAAGAATGGAGGGCCGTAAGCCAGGGAAGCTTTGCAATGGCGACGTAGGCCTCGCCATGCTCCCACGTGGCACTAGGCTTGTGAGCGAAGTAACAGAGGTACTGCCCATCCGGAGAAAGGTCTGATCGCCGCGGAAAGATGCGCCCGCCAAGCCATGCACCGGGCTCGTATCGCCCCGCAGCCAAATCCCACCGCCCCACGTGGGCCCAATTGGAAGGACCCCGGCGAAATACCGCCACCACCGGCGCATCAGTTGCTGGAATGCAGTAAATCCGAGGAGGAACCTGCTTCGTCATCACCTGGCATTCATGCGTATTTGTGACGGCACCAACATTGACCCCGTCTATCCTACGACAAACACTATCACATGTCTCGGCCGCATCAAGTACGAGGTACGCCATCCTTCGTCCAGAATGCGTAACATCATTGGCCGAAAGAACGACAATGGCGAGGTGTGGGATCACCACACCTCGCCGTGTCTTGCTTAACGCCAGCCCTGTGGCTGACGCGGTTGTATTAGGTCCTGATTGATAGGGATATCGAGGTCAGATTCACCGAGTGATAGGCGAACAGCGCACTGCTTACCGTAGTGGCGGGGGACTCCGATGGTCCGGCAGCGGGAGTCCGAGGCGTCTGTTCACGATGACCGCGCAGTTCGTCATGTAGATCCTCGCGCAGCTTCTTGAAAAAGTCCGGCAGATACTTGTGGACCTTGTGCGATTCAACCTTCGATGCTTGCAGTGCGTCCAAGACTTGCTGCACGAGAGACGTTGGGTGCGCCGCATTCTGTGCCGGCGCAATGAGACGGGTCGCCGCGTCCGATGTCGGAACCACCGCGTCAGTCGAGGGCTGGGTGGGCGCCGAGGTACCAGTGGACGATTGCGGGATCGCCGCAACCGTCGAAGGCGCCACACCCGGGGTAGCTGTGCCAGATGTCGTGACAGGTGTCTGCTGTTGCTGGTCCGCCGCTTGCGTAGGAAAATTCGTCACCTCCGAATCAACCTGTGCGGCAGCCGGCTGGAGAAGTCGTTGGAGACCGCGACTCCGCTGACCTTGGTATCCATCGACTTGGGCCAGAGTTTGGGCGGACATGAAGCGTCTCCAGAAGGAATAGTCAATACCGCATACGCACAGCTCTCTATCGGTATACAACCGGCAGAACTTTACCCACATGACTCATGAGCGCTTCTGCTCCAATTACCGATCCGCGGCTACGACAGGCTTTGATCGGCGGACTCGCCCCTCGGTCGGTCAACAAACAGTTTCAAGTATGCCTCTCTCTCACGGCTCCGCGCGCCGGTCTCGCGACGCGGTTCTACGATTTTGCCATGACCTGTCATGGACAATGTGGGTCATAGGCTTGTGATATAGTGGGATCAGTCAATCACGAAGAGAGCCGGTCCCTTCCCACCGAGGAGGTACAATATGAAACGGGTCACTGTTTGGGTCATATTTCCGATACTCATACTCATCGCACCAGGCTGCACACTGAAGGGCACAGTCAAAGAAATCACGGATACTACCTCCAATATCACAGGCACGACCTCCGGCCGCACCTGGTTCACCGAAGACGGCCTTTTGCATCCAGACCATAAGCTCACCGCCTTCCTGGCCTTGAACCAGATGAATGTGGAACAGGACTTGGCGCGAGGGCATGGTGAATATGCGACATCGCTCGGCACCCTCCTGGGGCTGCCAAACAACCAGCAAACAAGCTTTCACGCAAAAGCGCAGGAGGCATTCGAGACGCTCTTGACGTCCGATCCTGAAGCCCGGCGTGAACAATTGCGGTTGCTGGCTCGCTAGCAACGAAA
>DATNCR010000063.1:0-9013 GCA_035607135.1 Nitrospiraceae bacterium | reverse complement strand
GTGTTACACCACAGGTTGCATGCGGCTCAATCAGTCCTTACTGCACGCAACCTTCCAGACAGTTCGACCCGTAGTGCCTGGCATGACTGGCACCCACTTACCTATTTCTGAGTTGGTATACACCATTGTTCCACTTGCCATATTGCCCGAGAATCCCTTGAGCGCAACGACACGACCACGTTCTTCTGCGCAGTCATATTCCCATTGTTCCTCGGCAGTCAAGAACCTGATGCCTCCCACGGTTTGTACAGTCTTGTAGTCGTAGAGTTGCCACATCTTCACCAGATTGCTGTTGCGGCGTATAGTGGTTGGGTTCACGTACACAGTCCTTCCTGCATCGTCGCCATCACTGACCTTGACCCACTCCGCATACGCGGGTCCACTACTCAGTAACACGATCGTTACCAGAAGGAGTCGGGTCATGTGAATCCCTCGGTCCTTCATCATGTCCACTTATTTCCCTTTGGGCCTCCACTCCCGTGCCCGCTTCTGCGCCTCGGCAATCTGTGCCGTCGTCATCTGTCTGGCGACATCATCCAGGTATCCGGGCGCATGTGCATTTCCGTTTCCTGCCGCCAGGCTGTACCACATGTGGGCCTGGACTAAGTCCAGAGATGTGCCCCGGCCAAACGCACACATCAGGCCGAGGTAGAACTGCGCGTTTGCATCTCCCTGAGCGGCGGATTTCTCGTACCATTCGCGCGCTTTCCCATAATCCTCTGGAACGCCGTCTCCGTTTTCATACAGCATACCGAGATAGAACTGCGCTCGTGCATCGCCCTCATCGGCGAGCGGCCGCCACTCACGCAAAGCCTTGGCGAAGTCTCCACGGTTTTTCGCATCCATGCCGGCTTGAAAATCTGCCCAGGCTGGCGGGACAACCAAGACGAGGGAAAGCAAAAGGAAGAGGGGGATTCGTTCTCTCACCTGGCCCCTTCGAGTCGATGGCAAATTTCCAAACGATTGCCGCTGTGATCTTCAAAAAAGATGGCATAGTACCCATGCCCCTCGTAGTATCCGGGGCCTTCGACGTTTCGAGCCCCTGCTTGGATGACGATCTCAGCCAACCGGTCGACCTCGCTGGTACTGTCCGCCCAAAAGGCGATCCGGCACTCGTTGGCGACATGCAGTGGCGACTCGGTGACACCAAAAAACTCGGAAGCACCGCCTGTGTCGGCCGTCTCGAACTGCAGCCAACTCTCAATCCCAACGTCACGTGTGAATCCCAGCGCGGGCAGGAGTTTTTCGTAAAAGGGCCGTGCCTCCGCCAGGCTGCGTACTCTCAGATCGATGTGGTCATACAACCTACGCATGAGTGGTCTCTACAACGACAGGATTATAGCAGGACCGTGGTAAGTGACAAATGAGACGGCCCTCGGATTCTGGTTCTTCACCCTCCTATCTGCAGAAGGGTTATGGCTCCGCCTGTTTGCCCCAGTATTTGAGGAAGGGAGCGATGGTATCGATGGGGATGGGGAAAATCGTCGTCGAGTTTTTGTCGGCGGAGATCTCCACCAGGGTTTGGAGGTACCGAAGCTGCAAAGCTGCCGGATTTCGGCTGATCACATCGGCGGCGTCTGCAAGGCGCTGCGAGGCCTCGAATTCGCCTTGGGCATGGATGACTTTCGCACGCCGTTCCCGCTCGGCTTCCGCCTGACGCGCGATGGCGCGTTGCATTTCCTGCGGCAGGTCCACGTTCTTCACTTCTACGGCGGTGACTTTAACACCCCAGGGCTCCGTCTGCTGGTCGATGATCCGCTGGAGCTCGGCATTGATCTGTTCCCGTTTCGAGAGCAGATCGTCGAGCTGACTCTGTCCCAGGATGCTGCGGAGTGTGGTCTGAGACATCATGGAGGTCGCATAAAGGTAGTCTTCGACTTGAATAATAGCGCGTTCCTGATCCACGACCCGAAAGTAGATCACCGCATTGACCTTGACGGTGACGTTGTCCTTCGTGATGACGTCCTGAGGCGGCACGTCCATCGTAACGGTCCGCAAGCTGACACGAACCATCCTATCGATGAAGGGGATAATGATGACGACACCAGGCCCATTACCCCCGACGAGCCCACGGGTCAATCGGCCCCATCGAAAGATGACGGCCCGCTCGTACTCTCGGAGAACGTGAAATCCCAGCAGAATCAGGACCACCGCAAGGATCGCGAGTGCAAACGGGATGAACATCATGATCGGGCCTCTTTCTGTTTGGAAAGGGGTTTCACGCGCAGGCGCAAGCCGTCCACGCCTGTGACTTCTGCTTCGTCACCGGGCTGAAGCGGTTGCTCGCTGATGGCCTCCCAGAGTTCGCCATGGACCGCGAATTGTCCGTGGGGCGCCAGCGCCGTTTTGACAATCCCCACGAGGCCGACCATTTCTTCGCGTCCGGTCATCGGTCGGCGGCGCATCGCCTTCACCCCCATGCCGACGACGAAAAGGGAAAAGAGGGTTGCCAGGGTGACGACCGGCAGGATGACCGACCAGGAAACCTGTAGGAATTCCACATCGGTCTTAATCAGCATCACCGATCCAAGCAGCATCGCGACGATTCCGCCGATGGCCAGTAGTCCGTAACTGGTGACGTTGGCCTCCAGGATGAATAACGCGATTCCGAGGAGGAACAACAATATGCCGGCATAGTTCACCGGCAATGACTGGAAGGAGTAGAAGGCCAGGATCAGGCTGATGGCACCGACCACGCCAGGCAGAATTGCTCCGGGACTATACAGCTCGGCGATGATGCCGATCGTGCCGATAGTCATGAGCAGATAGGCGATATTGGGATCGCTGAGTATCTTGAGAAATTCGAGGCGAGGCCCCATCGGAAATTCGCGCAGGGTTGAACCAGCCGTATGCAAGATGGTCTGGCCGGACTGAAGTCCTATAGTACGGCCGTCCAGTTGCTTGAGCAGGGCCGGCACGTCGTCTGCCACCACATCGATGATCTTCAACTTCAACGCTTCTCGTTCCGTCACGGACACGCTCTTCCGGACGGCGTCTTCCGCCCAGGCGACATTCCGTCCCCGTTGCTGGGCAATTGATGTGATGTAGGCCACGGAATCGTTCTCGACCTTCTTTTTCATCTCTTCGTCCATTTTTTCCCCGCCCATGGCGACGGGATGGGCTGCGCCGATGTTGGTGCCGGGCGCCATCGCCGCGACATGCGCTGCCATGGTGATGAAGACGCCGGCCGAAGCGGCGCGTCCGCTCGACGGCGAGACATACACGATGACCGGAATGGTTGAGCCGGTGATGTCCTTGATAATGAGCCGCATCGACGTGTCGAGGCCGCCCGGCGTATTCAAGCGGAAGATCAAGGCCTGAGCCTTGTCCTCCTGCGCTGATGCCAGGGCATCGTGCAGGTATTCGGCAGAGACAGGATTGATCACGCCATCATACGTGGCGAGCACCACAGATGACTCGGCTTGCGCGGCCGATGGTGCCGAGGCCAAGGCAGTGAGGATCGCAACTGTTGTGACAAGTAGGTGGAAGAGCGGGAAGCGGGGAGCACAACTTGGGACATGCATGACTGCGTCCCTCCCCTGAATCTGCGCCAGACTGCGGCAGGTCAGGCAAATCCAGCATACGAGCCGCTCAATACCCTGTCAAGGAAGGGGAGGAGGTGTGGGGCAAGGGGTCGGAGAGGAGGTCGAGAAATAGGTCGAGTGCCAATGTGTGGAAGGGCCAGTCCATATTCCACTGGCCCGTCCTGTGAACAGCATCTGCCTGCGTGAGCCTATTGTGCCGGGTAACTATCGATTGGGATCATCACGTGCGCATAGGGTGTGTCAGCCCACATCACCCATGGTCCTCCGTTTTTCGAATTCGTCGATATGTTTTTCAATACCGACACGTCCGGTACAAGCACCATGATATGCGCGCCGACTCCTTCCACCCAATCATCTCCCGGCTTCGGCGCCTTCGCATATGGATCCGTATTGCTGACCGGGGTGTCGCCCTGGAGCATGTAGCCAATACCGACCTGTGTGTACGTCGGTTTCTTTTTGTTCATCAGCGCGTCCCGAAAATTGAGCCACGGCTCGTTGACGCACATGGGGTCCTTGCCTGGTGTGTTGGGATTGTCGGGCATGCAGGTCCAACCGTTTGTTCCCTTGCGAAGCTCTTTTCCATCCCAATCCATGATCGTCGCATTTTTGGAAAGCGAGGCAGGCCCTGCGTTTTCTGCACGCGCGAGCTCAGCGGCATGACGCACAACGTCCCGCCGCGCACCACCTTCGCCAAATACCGGTGAAAGAAGCAATGGCACGGCGACGGTGACGACCAGAACTCCTGCCAGCACGACAGCCATTGATGTCCTGAATCTTGTCATAGGCACTGCTCCTTTCCCAATGTGACAGGAAAACTTTACCCTAAGCGCCAAGGGATTTGGAAGTCCAATTACTGGGAGAGATCTGGACATTCTTCGTGTTCGGCTTGGTCTGACCTATCGCGGTGTGAGGGGAGGGGTAGAGCTTGACGTGAGGGTTATAAGCGACTGGCAAACCACAAGTGACTGAGTTATAGTTCATTGCAGCGACCAGTGCTGCCTCAGCCTGAAGTGGCTCCGAACCGACAACTTTCGACAACGGCATGACCCCATGAAATTTGAACGATCATCCTGCCCGATCACCACAGTTCTGGATATCCTGGGAGATAAATGGACGTTGTTGGTGGTTCGGGATCTCGTATTGGGCAAACGGCGCTATCAGGAGTTCCTGTCCTCTCCTGAAGAAATAGCGTCAAACATCCTTGCGAACAGACTAAACAGATTGCTGGTTGGCGGCCTTGTGACCCGGCGTCCCTATCAGCAAAACCCCACCCGCTACGAATACTACCTGACAAAGAAGGGAAAGGGTCTAGAGCCGGTCTTGGAGGCGATCATCGTCTGGGGGAAGAAGCATTACCCCGGTACGGAGAGATTTCCACGCATCGACCGTCGCTAACAGCCTCCGTGGATCGGTAACAGCACTTTGGAACGGAAGACAGGCGAATTATTGTGCTCGCCATACTCGGTCTAGAGTTGATGTAAGCTAGGCAAGGCCGACCTCAAACTGGCAGGAAGGTACCCTGTTCCCTTTCCTGTTCCGGTTAAGAGGAGACTCCCGTCACTTTCTCTTCGACCCGTTTGATGGTAAAAATTCCTACGCCTCTCGTAATTGTTACTTTCCCAGTCCGGCTCAAGCGACTCACTTCGGCATAGAATTCGTTCGCTGTGAATTCCGGGTAGCGAGCCGTCAAGGCTTCGAACTGGCCTTCAGGAGAAGCCTGGAGGAAATCAAAGACCCGCTCGGTAATGGGCTTCTGTGGTGCCATAACAATTCCTCCTTACAGCGATCTGTTATCAGTGAACTGACTCCGAGATTTGAATGGTCTGAGTACCATGAGTGCCTCGGGAAGAGAACTCAAAGTATTGCCAGCGTTGGAGCGGCGGAGACTGGAGAATCGGTCGCGTTAGGAAGGACCGGGAAGCGCGAAGGATGAGACAGTCGGCGTGGCTGAAACGCCTAGCCCGCATGGTACGCGCGAGAGACAGATTGGTCAAGCTGTCTCATTTGTGAGCGTTCGTTTCGAAAAGCCAAACACACCCGACAGACCGACGAGACTAGCTGGGCTAAGTTCAAGCTCTGGCCGGTGGAGCGCTTAGAGGTCCAACTTGTAGCGCCAGTAGCGAAGGCCGAGTCTCGGAGGGAGTTCCCGCTCGCGACGAAACCCGAGCGACTCGTAGAGCTGTTGGGCGCTGGTCATCAGTTCACTGGTGAAGAGGCCGATGACACGCGCCGAATCGTGGCGCGCGCAGGCAATGCAGGCGGAGCCGAGTGCTTTCGCGATTCCGCGGCCGCGGTGAGCCGGATCGACTGCCAGTACCAGCATGGTGGCCCAGTCCTGAGGAAAGATCTCCGGATTTCCCCTGCCGGCCGGGCAATACCCAACTGACCCCACGATGGTTCCCTGATCGCGCATCACAAGAAATCGGGTGGATCGTGTCCGGGCTTCGATCGAGCGGATACTCGCTTCCATCTTCTGCCAGTTATCAGGGGTCATGCGGTCGGCGAATTCCCGGTATGCCTCGACATTGAGGTCGGCGATCGCCTCGATATCGTCGGCTGTTGCCGGACGTACCATCATTGAGTAGCTCGTAGCAGGCGCATATGTGCTGCGGTCTTATGTGACCTCAATAGGTCGCTGGGGTAAGTTTACTGGAAAGGCAGAGGTTAGTCAGTGAAGGTGAACAACACATCAATCCTTCCCATGAAATACCGAGTTGCAAGATTACAACATGCGATGTATCTAAAAACCTTCAGACTTGTAGGGCCAACCAACTAGGCGATTACCTGATTCAACCCGATCTGGGATTCGAATCCGAATCACTGCCCAACTATAACTAGCTGGAATATTTAGAATACCTGACACTCTTTGGGGCATGACCAGAGAGGATGCGATGAGTAGTTCCCTGGTATCTATCTTGCGCCGTATTAGAGAGAAGCGCGTAGTAGACCGGGAACAGAGTCCAGACTTGTACGACCCAAGAATGGAGGGAGCCATGGTGTATACAAGTGAATCCATTGCATCCCGCATTGCATGGTGCCAATGGCAGAAAACTCAGACGAGTGCACAGCCTGACCTTCAAGGGTGGCATGCCGAAGAGGAGGGTCTCAGGGACGCGCTCCTCAATAGAGATCACACAAACCAGTATCGGGATTATCCGCAAGGTGTATTCGAGAGATATCTGCTGGGTCTCCAGGACGGCCGAGCCATGATTCGTATTGAAGGGCTGGTCCACCATCGCGCAACATCCCATCTCTAGTGCCATAAGTGTCTTCGAGGTCAGCAGATCTCATTGTCCGTAGCTGTGTCCTGAGATCAGAAATCGAAAGTCGGACGACAAGACCTGACCCCTTGGGTTCAGTTACTCGCCTCGTTTTCTCAATCTTGGTATCTACTCTGACACACCCCCCAATCTACCTCTCCACGTGCTTCCTCCACCTCACTGCACGACCTTCTGACTTTGTTATAATCTACGTACTTTCGGTATGAGGGTTGGTCGTAGATTCGCAGGTGCGCAGCAACTACGGTGAAGGAGGTTCCCAATGAACATTGCCAAGTTGTTTTCTCGCAAACACGATTGCCCCGTGAAAGTGATCGATCCCCGACGATGTGCGCGAAGAATGGTACGCTTTTCTACAACCGTTGCAGCCAAGAGCGGTCTCGCAGATGGAGTGGTCACGAATATTTCCGAGACGGGGTGTGACCTGCGACTGGTCACCTCCTCCTTTCCCAGGCAATCCCTCTCCTTAAAGCTCCGTTCGCAAGATGCGCTCGCTCTGACGATCTATCCATATGATGGGACTGCTGCATTTCAGATTACCCTGGCGGTGATCCGATGGGTCAGGAGGAAATGGGCTGGTGTTGAATTTGTGAAGCTGACTCAGGAAGCCAAGGAGAAACTCCAGCAACTCTGCCGCGAGCAAGTCCTCCTCGCCGTGACTGGTTAGGTACCGACGATGCCGGCCCCGGCCTGTCTGTCGAGACGCCGGGGGTGGGCCTTGCCCGAGGTACAGATATATACGTACAGCCATACTATGGCGCGTCTTACATGATGCACGCATCGAAGGAATGAACATGGCAAATCCCATTCTGGTCACTGGCGCCGCGGGCCGCGTTGGCGGGATCGGGCGCACGGTCACCGGGTTGCTATTGAAGCAAGGCAAGGCGGTGCGCGCGATGGTGCGAAATGAAGACGAACGCGCGCGAGTGTTGCGCGACATGGGTGCGGAGGTCGTAGTCGGCGACCTGCTCGACCTCGATTCGATGCATAGGGCGATTGCCGGTTGCGACACGATGTACCTCGGCATGTCCGTTTCGGACACCTACCTGACTGCGACGGTCAATGCGGCGGCGGTGGCGAAGCACCACGGCGTGAAGGCGTTGATCAACATGTCGCAGATGACGCTCGCGCAGATGAGTATTACCGAAACCACCCCGAGCCCGCAGCACAAGCTGCACTGGCTCGCCGAGCAGGCGCTGAACTGGTCCGGTCCGCCGGTCGTGCACGTGCGCCCGACCGTGCTTCTCGAAGGCTTCTTCTTAATCGTCACTCCAGAGTCGGTCAGGGAGACGAATCAAATCAGGCTACCGTTCGGCGAGGGCAAGACTTCGCCGGTCGCGGTGGAAGACGTCGCTCGTGTGGTCGCCGCACTGCTCGCGAAGCCGCAGCCGCACATCGGGAAGATCTATCACCTGACCGGTCCACAGTCCGAGAACATGGATGCTATTGCGCAGGAGTATTCGAAAGCGCTCGGCCGCACAATTACCTTTGTGGACATTCCGGTCGAGGCGTGGCGCGATGGGCTGCTTAAGCGCGGCTTGCCGGTTCACCTGGTGAACCACCTCGCGACAATGGCCGATCTGCACCGCACGGGAGGCTACGACCGGATGTCGGGCGACGTGCTCATGCTCACGGGCCAAACGCCCCTGAGCGTGCAGGAGTTCGTCCGGAGAAATGCGGCGACCTTCACCAGGTCGGCAAGGGATTGATAGGGACGATAATGCCCAGCCGGCGGCGATTACTGCGGCCGTAAACTGCTCTCATTGCCAGGCAACAGCTCAAATGTGCTCAATTGGCATGTGTAAATAGGAAGCCATGATGGACCCAAGCTTTTGGCATGATAGGTGGGAGAAAAATGAAATTGCTTTCCACGAAAGCAAGGCGAATCCAGTATTGGTCAAACATGTCAACGAGCTGTCTTTAGCGAAGGGCAGTCGGGTATTTGTACCGTTGTGCGGCAAGACGCGTGATATTTCCTGGCTGCTCTCGAAGGGTTATCGTGTGGCTGGAGCTGAATTGAGTCAGATCGCCATTGAGCAGCTCTTCATAGAACTTGGGCTACAACCGGAAATATCAACAGTTGGGGAAGTAGAGCAGTGGAGCGCAAACCGTGTCGATATATTTGTCGGCGATATCTTTGCGTTGTCTAGAAAGATGCTTGGCCCAGTCGATACCATCTATGACCGTGCT
>DATNCR010000041.1:0-13471 GCA_035607135.1 Nitrospiraceae bacterium | reverse complement strand
GACGCCGTCTACAAGAGTCCGGATGGCGGGCAACATTGGATGCCCCACAACGTCGGACTGAAAGAACACGTATCCTTTATCAATCAATTTGTTTTTGACCCAACAGACCATGAGCAGATCTACGCCGCCACAACCGTCGGGACCTTTTATACCAAAGACGGCGGGCGTGAATGGGAAGAACGCATGGCCGGGATGAAAGAAGTCCACATCGTCGTCTCCATCGCCATTCATCCTCGCGATGCCCGGGTTCTCTATGCGGGAACGACAGGAGGGGTCTATCGGTCCGACAGCGCCGCGATGGGGTGGAAGAAAATCAACAACGGGCTCATTCCCGAACAGGAACTGATGGGAGCGATGGCCTTGGGAGTCAATGTCATTGTCTTCGATGTCGTCAACCCGGATATCGTCTATGCCGGAACCACGAAGGGTCTCTTCCGCACCGCGACACGTGGAGAACAATGGGAGCGAATCGGGCAATCGCTCCCTGATCTGTTCGTCAGCAGTATCCTCCTCGATCCGACCCAGCCGAAGACTCTCTATATCGGAGGGCCCGGGGGAGTCTGGAAAAGTCTCGACAGCGGACAGACATGGACCCCGACCAACAACGGATTGACCTCGCTGAACATCCGCACCCTCGCGATGAGCCCGCGCGATTCGCACATCCTCTATGCCGGCACAAACGGGAGCGGCCTCTACCGCTCGACCGACGCCGGTGCAACCTGGACACCCCTGCCGTTGAAGGCCGCACCGGCCAATGCTCAGTAACCGCTCCCTGGCGCCGACTCGCCGCGACGACAAGCCGGTTGTCACGACTACGGTCGATCCCGTATCATTCATCTATCCCGATCACCATGTCTAACCCAACGAATCCCGTGCCTGATCATACGCTGGCGCTTCGAGAAGAATTCCGCCATCACCTTGAAACGTTCTACGCCCAACTCAAGCTGGCGCCGCCCTATGAGAGCGTCGAGCACGCCATTCGTTCCTTCACGACTTCAGTCCACGCATTACCGCCACTGGAGCGGGCGCGTCTGGCCACCGACACGACCGAGCGATGGCGGCACTTTCGTCAGGCCTTTGAATCGTCTGGACTCAGTAAGAAGCATCGCGGCATTATTGCTGGTCTCGCCCGCAACCGAGCCAGCCTGAATCTCCCGGCCGAATACGATCACTTCCTGAGTCTGTATCTTCCTTAATTCAGGACGGCAATCTTGCTCCTTCAAGCACTTCCCTGAGTTCTTGATACAGCAGCATCAGTCGGGCGTTCTCTAGCCGGTACGCAAACATCACCGTAATGGCTCCAGACAGTACAAATACAAGTCCTAACCCGAGAATCCCCAACGCCAAGACCATTCCGCCGACTGCCGCGAGTTCCCCTTCGACGAACAGGGATATCAGAGCCCCCACCGTACCGACGGTCACCAAGATAAACCAGAAACCGGTGAGAAGAGCTGAAGACCAAGGCGTGAGCTTTCGGCAGAGCACCGAAAGTGCGTCGCCTTCGGGAGAGAGGAAGATCAATCCCTTTAACGGCCACAATGTCCGGAAGCCCATGGCAAACAGCCGGTACTTCTGACGAATCACAATCTGGTTCAGATCCTGGTACAGCCGCGCAGTTCCATGCGGCAACATCAGGAAACCAGCCGCATCAAACCGTTCAGTCAGTTGCTTCAGGGTCGTATGCGTGAATCGGTCGTGGCTGCGGGAAATCCCGCATCCGTACCGACTCGCATCAGGCGTGAGGCGCATGAAGTAGAGCCAGTCTCCGAGAATGAGGCCGAGACACAGCGCACCGGCGAACAAACCAGCGAACAGCATAGTGGTACCTATCCCATAGGGGCCGCAGGTGAATCAAGCGACAGGACCGAGATAATCTGTTGACTCATTGCAGCGAGTTGGCTAGAGTAGCCCGAGTGCTATTCAGGCGGGTCCCCTCGCTCCATTCAGGTGCTCCGCCGCACATTTTTCCCCCTCGGTCATTGCGGCAGTCGGCTCGTCCCTCGCGGGTCGAGGAGCGCAAGTCGCCTTTAATAATGGAGTCGGAGGTGATATGGAATTAGCGAAGATCGAGCGTGTCTATACGTCCTACGCCAAGGTCTACGATCGGGTTTTCGGAAAGGTCTTTCACGAAGGGCGTCAGTCGATCATCAAGAATTTGAACGTCCAGCGTGATGAAAAAATCCTCGAAGTCGGAGTCGGAACCGGGTTGGCCCTGCCGATGTATCCCCGCCATTGCCAAATCGTCGGGATCGATTTTTCGGAAGGCATGCTGGACCAAGCGAAACAGCGGGCGGCAGAACACCGGATGGACCATGTGCAACTGCATCGAATGGATGCCGGCGCGATGGAATTCAAGGACGATAGTTTCGATACCGTCGTCGCAGCCTACGTCGTGACCGCCGTCCCCGACTACCGCAAGGTCGTGAGCGAAATGATTCGCGTCTGCCGACCCGGCGGACGGATCATCATGCTGAATCACTTCAGCAACGACAATAAGGTCATCGCCGCCATGGAAAAAGTGTTGTCCCCTATCACCAAGCACTTAGGGTGGCGGACAGACCTGGCACTCGAAACCGTGCTGGAAGGGACGCCGCTGCACGTCTCACGGAAGCAACATGTGAATCCGTTTCGCCTCTGGGCGTTGGTGGAATGTGTGAACGAGAAATACGTGAACGGCAAGACGCACATCAACGGCGTGAAAAATGGAAATGGCGCCCCCGCCTTCGCACATATCAACGGCACACATCTACCGAAACACACCCCTGGCGAGGCCTTGGTCTAAGAGCCTGACCGATATTGACCTATTCTAAACAATCCTCAACCATCTGCATCGTTCTCGCCCAGAGACACTCCTCAATGTGTTCCAGTGAAGACGCTACTCTTCAGACCCGTGTGACTGTCCAAATGACTTCCAATTCTGCCATTCTCCTCCGGGAATGATCGTATTGCCCACTAAACACTGGCCGGAGAACCGCTGGGCGACCAAATCCGCCAAGAGGGAGAGTACCTGGCCAGTACGGCGATCTTGCGCCCCACGAACCCGCAGTACCATACCGAATCCCGGTCCTTCATGCGGTCCATACAACATACAATGCACCCCTCTCGCATCGACGGCACCCTGCATCGACGCCGGGAGCAATTCCCCTTCCCACTGAATGGCAGAGTGACGCCCGGGGGACGACGCGATGGCCCGCCAGATACAGGGAACACCTGCCACGTCCAACTCGGCCAATACCCACGTCACTGTTGGCCAGTCCGGCATCGTACTTTGAAATGTCCATTGAGCCACCTGCTCTAACGAGAGGGGTTCGAGACTCGGCGCGGCCACTTCCTCCAGCTGCGCTTCCTCGCACACCACATAGAGTTCGCCCTGCGGATCAAACCAGAAACGCAGTCTTCCGTCGGTGAGTTCCGCTTGGATTACCCCCAATGTCGAGCAATCGGCACCTTCCTGCTCAAACATCGAAAAGTCCGTCACACCGGTCATCGTGATTTTCGCCACACGAGCCATCTGGCGAATGTGATAGCGGATCACGACCGTGACCGTCGTCCCCGCCGGCACCTCCCGGCCTGACGCCTCATCCAACAGCCGTCGCTTCAACACCTGCACATCCGTCACATAGCCACCACGAAACCCGCCGGTATGGCCCAGCAGCCAGCGCAGATCTTCGATATTTGCAACCTGATACTTCATGGCATTAATACTCTCGAACACCGGACGATCTTAGCAGACTTCGAAAAAACCAGTTGATCTCAGCGGAACTCCGATGGCTTCCACAGTTGGAACCAGAGAACGACTCCCCGCAGGATGTTCAAAAAGGCCGTTCAGCAAGGCCGCAGGCGAGTCGAAACCGGAGGCGTACCCTCGGGGGTACGTTGAGGATTTCGATGAGCCGAGAACGACGCTGGCGGCCTTTTTCAACGTCCTGCTAGCATCCTGCTAGAACATTGGCTGTTGCTGTCGTAGCCCCTCAACCTGACGCTCCAATTCCTCCACTCTATCCTGTAGCCGGGCGTTGTCGAGCCGAAGCAGATCCAAGCGATCCAAGAGTTGCTCTCGCTGGATCTCCGTCCACTCCAACGTCCGTTTCAAACCCTCCAGCTCGAGCTGACTCTGTTGCCGATCGTCAGTCGGTAAAGACATAAGGTTGTCACCTTTGCCGCAAGGAGAACATCCAGTGGCTAGTATAAATCCAGAACGGGCAGGCGTCCATCACGACCTTCGATTTTTTTGCAGAGACAGAAAGAGTGAGAGCGTCGAGCCTGGGTTGAAGTGGGAAGCAGAACTCTGGTATCTCTCAAGGGCCACGTATGCCCGCGTCGTGAGGCACGTACGGACAATGCGCGCAGTCTGTCTGACACATGTTCCCTTTGAAGGGCCGGGAGCCTTCGCGACAGCGCTGACTGCGCGCGGCGTAAGCCTGGAACGCTATCTCGTGCCACAAGGCGGGCTGCCCAAAGATACCGGCGATGTGCTGATCGTGATGGGTGGACCGATGTCGGTGAACGATCCCGATTCCTGGATTGCCGAGGAGACAGCATTCATTCGATCCGCCATCCTAGCCGGCAAGCCGGTCATCGGTGTCTGTCTTGGCAGTCAATTTATGGCAAAGGCGTTGGGTGCCACCGTACGTTCTGGGAAGGCACTGGAAATCGGTATGACGCCAATCACGCTGACGTCTGAGGCAAAACACGACCCTGTATTCAGCACACTACCTGAATCTTTCGACGTCTTCCAATGGCACGGCGAAGTGTTCGACCTCCCGAAAGACTGTGTGCCCTTGGCCGGTTCCGACATCGCTCCCCTGCAAGCCTTCCGCTACTCCACTCGTGCCTATGGGCTCTTGTTTCACTTGGAAATGGAAGCGAACGGAATTGAATCGTTGTCCCGAGAGTGTGCATCGGATCTCACGAAGGCAGGTCTCACTGCACAGCGGATACAATCAACCGCACTTCCCCATCTTCCGAACCTCCATAAGACCGCCGATCGGCTGGTTGCTCATCTGCTCAATTCTGCGCATTGATTACCTCTGCCCTCCTGAAGTAGCCTAGAACCTTCGATTGCACCTCCATAGCGCCTCATCTAGAAAAGGAGAGTCTCTGACATGGCCGGTTTCCCTATTGAAGTTGCCACTCGAATTAAGACCTTGCCTCCCTATCTGTTCGCCGCCATCGATAAGATGAAACAGGCTGCTCTTGCGAAGGGCGTTGACATCATCAATCTGGGCATCGGTGATCCCGATCTGCCGACTCCAACCCCGATTATCGAGAGTCTGGCACTCGCGGCAAAGGACTCCAAGCACCACCAGTATCCTTCCTACGAAGGCATGCTGGCGTTCCGCAAAGCCGTAGCCGATTGGTACAAGCGCCGATTCGATGTGACGCTCGATCCGGCAAATGAAGTGCTCACATTGATCGGGTCAAAGGAAGGGATCGGTCACATTCATCTTGCGTTCGTCGATCCCGGCGATATCGTGCTCGTCCCGAGCCCTGGGTATCCCGTGTATCCGGTCGGCACCAGTTTCTCAGGCGGCGTGTCACACCTCATGCCGTTGACGAAGGCGAACGGATTCTTGCCCGATCTGAAGGCGATCCCGAAAGACATCGCAAAAAAAGCGAAGTTAATGTGGCTGAATTCCCCAAACAACCCGACGTCGGTCATCATGAGCAAGGACTATTTTAAGCGCGTCGTCGAATTTGCGCAGGAGAACCAGGTCATCATCTGTCACGACGCGGCCTATTCGGAGATCTACTACGACGGGAAACGCCCCACGAGCTTCATGGAAATCGACGGAGCCAAGGACGTCGGGGTGGAATTCCATTCGCTCTCGAAAACGTACAACATGACCGGCTGGCGTATCGGCTTTGTCGTCGGCCACAAGGATGTGTTGGCTGGGCTCGGCAAGGTGAAGAGTAACCTGGACTCCGGCGTGTTCGAAGCGGTGCAGGCTGCCGGGATCACGGCACTGGGGCTGGATGATTCCGTAACAGACGGTATTCGGAAGATCTATCAAGCACGGCGCGACACGTTGGTACCGGGGTTGAAATCCCTCGGCCTCGACGTCGAGCTGCCGCCTGCCGCATTCTACATCTGGGTCACAGTACCGAAGGGGTACACGTCCGCATCGTTCACGGCCCACTTGTTGGAGACAGCCGGGATCGTGACGACACCGGGCAATGGATTCGGCGCGCCTGGTGAAGGCTATATCAGGATGACCGTGTGTACGTCGAAAGAAAGACTGGCAGAGGCCGTGGAGCGGATTAAAAAGGCGGGGTTCTAGACGTGAGCCGAGATGTCGAGGCAAGTGGTTTGCTCGCGGAACGCGCACGATAAAGCTGTGCTCGCTTGGGACAAGAGCGCGTCTCGGCGAGCTCGGAGTTGGGTGGGTGAGAACGTTGCGCACAGTCACCCCTCACCTCGACACCTCGACTCCTGATGCACCACGATCCTCCTTGGGGTGGAGAGTAAGGGAAAATGGGAAGAGAAACGGTGTTCATCGGGTTTGGGTCGAACGTCGGAGATCGGGTCGACTTCTGTGACCGTGCGGTGACGTTGCTGAGCCTGTTGCCCCACTCACACGTCGTGGGCGTGTCGCTCCTCTATGAAACCGAACCCGTGAACGATCATGCCCAGCCAGGCGATGGCTGGTTCTTGAACGGCGTCGTACAGCTTGAAACCGATGTCACGCCGAAAAGTCTCTTGGCCATTCTCCGGGAGATTGAACATGCGCTCGGCCGTGATGAGGACAATCGATCGGGCCCCAGGACCATCGATCTGGACATATTGTTTTACGGCCAACAAGTGATCAACGAACCGGATCTCGTGGTGCCGCATCCTCGCATGCATCAACGGCGGTTCGTCCTCATGCCATTGAGCGAGCTCGACCCGCTGTTTCTGCATCCATCGCTCCAGCGCACGGTCAACCAATTGCTCGCCGAGGTTGGAAAGCAGCCTGAGGTTCGCCTCCTGTTTCCCCAGCCCTCGACCCGCTATGGCTCACGCCCTGCCTGCAGCCCGTCCCCAGGCTCATGAAGATTATCCGCACCGCACGATCGATGGGTGGATGGAGCGAACGATTACGCCGGGAGGGTGTGATCGTGGGATTCGTTCCCACAATGGGTGCGCTGCATGACGGCCACCGTTCCCTCATTCGAGCCGCTCGATTACGTTGTGATGCACTCGTTGTGAGTATCTTCGTGAACCCGGCACAATTCAGCCCAACCGAAGACCTCTCGACATATCCCCGCCCGATTGCCCACGATCGTGCCCTCTGCCGCGAGGAAGGGGTGGATGTCTGTTTTGAACCGACGGCCCAGGGCATGTATCCCGAGGGCTTCCAAACAACCGTGACGGTGCCGGCGCTCGCGCGCCGCTGGGAAGGCGAGGCCCGGCCCCATCACTTCGCCGGCGTCGCCACGGTGGTGACGAAACTCTTCGGAATGGTGCAACCCCATCTCGCCTTGTTCGGCCAGAAAGATTATCAACAGGCAGTACTGGTTCGAACACTTGCGGAGGATCTCAATCTCGGTGTAGCCATTCAGGTAGGCCAGACAGTCAGAGAGCGGGACGGGCTGGCCATGAGTTCTCGCAATATCTATCTCAACCCGGATGAACGTCGGATTGCTCCCTTGCTCTCTCAGGCGCTCCGAGCCGGTCAGCAGACGATCGTAGGTGGGACACGCGACGTTGCGGCGATCGAGCGGAACATGCGGCAGACCATCGAACAGGCACCGACCATTCATGTCGAATACCTGGCCGTCTGCGATCAGGACAATCTGGAGCCTCTGTCCGTCGTCGCAGATCGTGCAGTACTCTTGGGCGCGGTCCGGATCGGGTCAATCCGCTTGATCGATAATCTGCTGGTGAACAGGCTGCGTGGAAAGAGTCGTGCTAGGGGTTGAGCGTGGAATCAATGCCTTGACCGACTAGAAGCCCAAGGACGACCTGAGCCAGATGGCGGTAATGTTCTGGCGGAACCTCCAGGAATCGGATCCCCATCGACAACGGGCGAACGGAGCACACCATCGCCGTTTCAATACGGATCGTGTCCTCCTCCACGGCTGGCCTCAAGACTAATTCGACGAAAGACCCCTTCGGAAACCCCGTCGTCTGCAGGGTGCAGCCATCCATCGAAATATCGGTGATTCGGTTGGTGACCGGCAATTGCTTGTGGTCGAAGATCAGGGCGTCGATGGAGGCCTTCAAGCGGGCATACTGACGCCGATCAAACGCCTGCGTGTTATGGCGTGCACCGGATTCGAACGCACGAAAACGATTGGTGCACAGTTGGCATCGAAACGGAAACACATTGAAACGACTCAACAGGCGCTCGACCCTGTTCTCTTGGTAGGTCACACGAACGAATGAGGTCCCACAACTTGGACAGTTCAGTTTCTTCATGAACCCGAACGGACCTCTGGCCGGACCGGCCCCTGCTCCGCTAAAATCGGTTCGATGCGCGCCGGTGAGTACGTGGCTGGCTTGACCCATTTCCCATCTTCACGCTTGTAGCCACCAACTTTGCTCATGTTGGATCGATGCACTTCGCGAAAGACCGGATCCATGTCGATGCCATAGGACACCGCCGTGCCGTACACGACGTAGAGGAGGTCCGCCATCTCCTTGGCAATGGATGATAGATCTTCTGCTGCGAGCGCTTCCTTCAACTCATCGAATTCTTCCTGAATGAGCTGCACACGCAGCCGACGCGTGCGCCCGTCGGCAACCGTAGGGGCTGAGTTCACGACGATATCGAACGTCCGGTGGAACGCTTCCACCATCGCCTGCTCATGGGCCATCACGGGCTCCTTATTCACTGTCGAACGGCAACGCCTTGCGCGAGACCAGTTCCACCGGATCCAACATAGGAATTTCTTTTTCCGATGAAACGCCGAGTTCCTTGAATCGTCTGGCTGCCGGCAAAATTCTCGTTTCGAGCGACCCGATCGCTTTGTTGTAGGCCAGGACACTCTTCCCGAGCGCCTGCCCGACATCGTTTAAATGCTCTGTCAGCACGGCCATCCGCTCATAGAGGTCCTTCCCTAACCGTCCGGCCTCTTCGGCATGTTCGGTCAATCGCTCCTGCCGCCACCCATAGCCGACTGCACGTAAGAGCGCCATGAGCGTCGTGGGGGTGGCGAGGACCACGCTTCGAAGGAATCCATCCTCAATGAGGCGTGGATCGTGCTCGAGCGCGGCGCCAAGGAATTGTTCGCCCGGCAGGAACAGCACGACAAACTCCGGCGCCTGCGCGAATTGATTCCAGTAGGCTTTCAGGCTCAACTCGTCCATACGCGACCGGACTTGTGCGGCATGACGGCGCATGCCTTCGAGACGCTGCTCTTCAGTCGAGGCTTCGTGCGCGTCCAGATAGCCAGCCAAAACGGTCTTGGCATCCACGATGATCTGCCGACCGCCCGGCAATTGCACAACCATATCTGGGCGGAGTCGTCCGCCATCGACCGTGATGGATTCCTGCTCGAAAAAATCGCAATGCGCCACCATGCCGGCCAACTCAGCCACGCGCTTGAGCGTGATTTCTCCCCATTGGCCACGGATGGCAGGTGCGCGTAGCGCCTTTACGAGGTTGCCGGTCTCCGACTGCAGCCGCTGTTGCGACTCGGCCAGAAGCTTGAGGTGCTGATCGAGACCTCCATAGGCCGCTTGCCGTGATTGCTCCAACTGGCGGAGCTGATCGTCGTATCGATGGAGAGAGTCTTGCAGTGGTTTGACCAGACTATCGATCGCCTGTTGCCGCTGGGCAAGATCGCCCTTGGCCTCGGCTTGGAGCGTGGCGAATGAACTGCGCGCGAGGTTGAGAAATGCTTCGTTGTTCTGTTTGAGGGCTTCGCCGGAAAGCGCTTGGAACGTTTCGGCCAATTCCTGTCTGGCCTGGCTCAGCAGAGTCTTCTGTTCGTTCAGATGGACTGCGGCTTCAGCCGCCCTGGTCTCCGCCACTGCACGGGCCTGTGAGGCCTCCGAAAGATCCTGCCTGATCCGATCGAGATCGAGACGATCTTGCTCAGCTTGACGGCGTAATTCGTCTGCCAGCGACTCTGCGCGCTGCGCCCGTTCACCGGTAGCCAGCAATTGTGCCTGAAGGCTCGCGCGTATGCGGGACGCAATCCAGAACCCGACGATCAGCGCGCCGAGGATGCCTCCGACGAAAGCCCCCGCGCTAAAGACCGTGCCATCAATCATGGGTGACCGTCCACGTCATACCGTCGACCCATATACAACCGTTGTGAGATTTTGCGATGAGAAAAGAATGATTCTGAAGAATACGGAAACCCCCGGTAAAGGTCAAGGCCACAAGGTACTAGATTCGGAGCCGCAGCCTACTATTGGATGATGATCGTTCCTCGCTCCGCGTCCAAGCAGATTTGATCACCTTCTTTAAGCCTGGTCATAATGCCAGGCACATTCGCCACTGCCGGCAATCCATATTCGCGGGCAATGATCGCTCCATGGGACAGCGTCCCGCCCATTTCGGCGACCAGCCCCGCTGCCACGCCAAACAGCGGTGCCATGCCGGGATCAATGACCGAGACCACAAGAATGTCGCCACGGCAGACTCGGCTCCAATCCTCCAGGGATCGGACAAAGCGAACCGGTCCTACGACCTGCCCCCCACTGATGGGGATGCCGCGGAACACCCCATTCGAATCCACAACGGATGCTGTGCCCGTACCACGAACCACGGCCTTCCAATCTCGAATCGTGTCCGGAACGCTGATCGCGGCGTAACGGTCTCGCTCAGCACGACGAGCCCGAATCACCTCTCGCCAGTCACGCGAATCTCCGGCTAACAAAGCAGCGCGCGTTTCGATCGTGAAGTAAAAAATATCCTCCTGCGACGAGAGTTGACCCCGTTCAACCAGATACTCGCCAAGACGGAGTAGGAGGCTTCGTGCCGCTGCCGAGTAATACATCAGATGATGCCGGTTTGCCTCCCGCAACGCGAAGAACCGGCACAGCCGTCGATACCACCAAGAAAAGATGAACCATCGATGAATACGCCATCCGAACCTCGCGCGAATCTCAGCAAGCGCCCGTTCCCGTACCACTGATTGACGCTGAAGAATGTCATTTGGTGTCGCATTCGTTGGAGCCAGAATCTGTGTTCGCAATACGGCCAGCAACAAATCCGGTCGATCGGCGAATCGAGGTGACATGGGGTCCGACTCACCGACCCCGCGATGGCCATAGTCTTCGAGATACCGATTGAAGGCGCGGAGAATGTCGGTTCCTTCGAGCCGGCGATGAACCTCAACTGGATTCCACGGTTCTGAAGTGAACCAGGACATCGCAAGAGCGTCGCGTCGAACCATGTCCACTATTTCCGCCAATCGGATAATCTGCTGCGCGCTGATCACCGCCGCCTGACCCTGCAGCGCCCCGTTCAGCAATGCTCTCCAGTCTTCGCCTAGCCAGCGAGGCAGCACACCGCCTAACGCTTGCAAACACTGGGACACCCCTCCTGCAATACCAAACGTCAGTTCATGTTCATCAATCCATTGCCCGATGGCATCGAGACGCAGGGCGACGTCTTCAGCGGAGACAGTCCGAAGCCGATCCGCGCGATTTTCTGTCGCCATCCCCTTCATATACGAAAACCAGGCCGGCCCGTCGCGTACGGCCTTTCTCATTTCGGCCATCATCACAAGGCCGCCACGGGCGAACGCGAACCACCCGATCGGGTGGGCCTCCGGGACCCTAGTCAGATTTTCCCCTCCCATCTGTTCCGTCAACAATGAGGGATCTCCCCGCAGTTGTGTGGTGAGGGAATGAAACAGGGTCATATTAATGTAGGGACGTCCCTGAAACGTGCGGACCGACGATACCCCTTCGGGGACTCGACACCCCAGACGGCGATAGGGTGAAAGGATGTAGCGCTCCATGAACAGTTCGAGAAACGACAGTCCGAGCGGGCTCGGAAGCTCCGGCATCGTTTCTTTGAAATTGGTACGCGACCATTCGCAGTCGTCATTGGTCAACTCCCGGGATCGAGTCAGCCCCGAGATCGGTCGCGCCTGGACCAACCATAGGCCACGATCATCATAGAGCCACTCGAGGTCCACAGGATGACCGAAAGTTTTCTCAATCTGTTTGGCCGTACGGGCCAGGGTAAACAGTTGATCATCCGACAACGTGGCGCGACCCACTGCATCATCCGACAGCGGCACGTCACACAGACCTTGCCCGGTCGCCCGCAACCCCTGAGTCTGCCCGCTAATCGTCCGTTCACCAATCCGGATGGGCGGACCGCTTTCGGCCATCTCCACCACATATTGATCCGGCGTGACGCGCCCATCGACGAGCGCTGCCGCAAGCCCCGCCACCGCATTAATTGCTACCTGCGTCACCCGTCCAGTGAGGGGATGGATGGAATAGGCCACACCTGCAGTTCGCGCCTCTAACAGTGGTTGAATCACGACAGCCATGGCGGGAGGTGTTCCATGCAATCCCGACCTTGCATGATAATTCACGACCCGCTCATCCCAGATCGACAGCCATAGATCTTTCACCGCCACGCCTAGTTCCTCTAGCGGAATGCCGAGACGCGTCCGATAGACTCCGGCAAAGCTCGCATGGGCTCCATCCTCGTTGGTCGCTGAAGACCGCACCGCCCATCGTGTATGTAACGGCAGGTCGAGCCGGCGCGCCTGCTCGAGGATCTGAGCTGTCAGTTCAGCGATGTCACAGTCCCGAATGAGGGTGCAACAGTGCAAAAGTATCCGTTGGCGTTCTGCCCCGGAGGACGCCTGTGCTGCCTTCCACTGTTCGGCCGGAGAAACACCCAGCGCACGAAGTGCGCGATCATAGGCTTCCGTCGTCACGCAGAACCCGGAGGGAACAGGGAACCCTCCTGCGAGCAAACGCGCGAGACCTAGGGCTTTCCCCCCGACAAGAGATGGCTGGGTACAGGCGGCCAGGGGAAGAAAGAGAGGACGATCCATTGAAATGGATAGTACCTAGAGCACGAGGAGGAGGTAAAGGTCATTGACGTTTGTGCCGGTGGGACCGGTGATGATGAGCTGTTGGAGCGTCTTCAATGCAGGGTAGGTGTCGTGGCGCGTCAACGCGCCCTTGAGATCCACTGAGAGGCGCTGCGCGCGTGCCACGGTATGACCGTCGACAACGGCGCCCGCCGCGTCAGTCGGACCATCGGTGCCATCGGTACCGATCGCCACCGTCCAGACCTTGGCCAGGCCGTCGATTTCCAGAGCGGCGGCTGCGGCGAATTCTTGCGCCCGTCCGCCTGTTCCCTTTCCAGTCACGGTCACGGTCGTTTCCCCACCGGCCACCACACAACAGGGCTTCTGCAGCGGTTTGTGTTCGCGCACCATATTCCTCGCCAATGTGCCAAACCGCTTCCCCTCTTCACGAGCCTCTCCGGTTAGGGCCTGACGATGCACAAGGGTTCGAAAACCTGCCTCTCTGGCTGCACGAGTCACAGCCGAGACGGCC
>DATNCR010000024.1:0-4439 GCA_035607135.1 Nitrospiraceae bacterium | reverse complement strand
AAGTTGGCCTCCTCGATCAATTCATAGCCTTTCCTGAGATGCGGGGTGTTGAAGCTCCGCGAGGCGAACCGTCCGTCATGAACCGCCGTGGCATCGAAATCGCCGCTCAGGGCAAGGAGGTCGAATTCCAGGCGCGACCCTTCGGTCGACACAAAGAGCTTACGGTCACGACGAGCCCACAGGCTCGCACTGCTCCGCACGATGCCGGGCTGACGATGGACGTACTCCATCGTGTCAAGGAGCAGGGCCGTTTTTGTTTCGAGCGCGACGGCAAATGGATCGATCCGCCGCACCGTGACGACTCGGTCTCGATGGACCGGCTCATCGGCGAGTCTTACCTTTTCACTCGCAAGGGATGCGGAACCTTTCGCGATTTCGATCGCCAATTCAGCCACACGCGGGGCTTCTTCCAGCGAAAGCACCGAACTGGCGGCAAAGCCCCAGGCGCCATGATAGAGGACCCGGATCCCAAACCCTCTGTCCTGTGTGTCTCGAATGGACGCAATGCGGCGGTCTTCGCCGCGAATGGTTTGGGTTCTGCTGTCGAGAAGACGGATATCGCCGTATTCGGCCCCTGAAGCCACCACGCATTTCAGGGCGAGCTCAGCAAGTTCATCAAAATGAGGATTCGGATGAGCGGGCATGGTGTCTGTATCCTGACAGAGGTTCCGGCGTCATTCAACTTACCCTACTATTGAACCACTTGAACTTGGTTTTTCTCACGCAATTCCCTACGATGTCGCCTCATGGTGCCTCTCGAACGGACGCCGCGTCAACGCATCATCGAGTTGATCACGGGCACCAGGCTGTCATCTCACCAGTTGGCACACATGCTGGGCATGCCCGAACGCCAGGTTGAAGAGCATCTCACCCACGTCGTGAAGACCATCTTGCGCGACAAGACGAGACAGTTCATCCTGTACCCAGCACGCTGTCAAGACTGTGATTTTGTCTTTCGCGACCGCAGCCGTCTGACGAGCCCAAGCCGCTGCCCACATTGTCGGAGCGAAGCCATTGCGTCACCGCGCTATGGCATCGATCTCACTGTCTCGTCATAAGACGAGACACGCGGCCAACGATGGTGATAGAAGCTAAGAATGTGATCGGAGAAACGATGCGACAATGGATGCAGATAGGGGCCGTCGTCTTCTGTGTTGCCTTAGCCGCCTGCAACGGGGATAAGCCGAAGGAGCTGTTCGAGACTGCTGAGTTGGAAGAGCGGCAACACAACGTCGTACACGCGAAGCAACTGTATGAAGACATTATCCGTCTCTATCCATCCAGCCCACAGGCGGAAACCGCGCGAGCCCGCCTCATCTTACTCAACAACACTCCGTAGTGTCCCTGTCCTGGACATCCCCAGGTCTTTCTCCCGCGCACATTGCTGCTGTTCAATCTGCAATGGCGTATCCTTCACAAGAATATTCGTTCCCCCCTCATTAAGGGCCCTTGCGCTAGCGAGCAGCCCTGCTATAGTAGCAAGTACGTACGAAACCAATCATGGTCCATCACCGGGGAAGGTGACATGGCCAAGCCCTATGCGGTTCGAGTGGGGCAGCGCATTTCGGTCCGTTATCTCTTTCTCTACCATGGCGAGGGGTTCCACGGGAAAGGGCAACTTTGGGATCTATCAGCATCAGGCTGGCGTGCCACGGGAGACCACCCGGTCATACAGGGAATGGTCATGCCAGTCTATATCGAGCTGCCCCATGAAGAAGGGGAATCCACATATTTGCTCATCGAATCCGCTATCGTCCGATGGTCGAACGGACGCGATGCCGGGTGGGAGATCCAAACGATGGACAAATCTTCGCGGGCTAGGCTGAGTCGGTTTCTTGACAAGGGGTCGTCCGAATCGGCGAGGACAGCATCTCGGTAACACGATACGTCTGCATTCACCGCGAGTCCCGAGGAAACCATGGGACAAACGCGCTCGTAGTCCGTTGGTACTCTCGATAGTCCTCTCCCCGGCTCGCAAGAGCCTGGCGCTCTACCCAGGGAATTCCCGTAACTTTCAGGAGTGCCCAACCCATGCCGATTGGGCCGATCCAGGTCAGGAACCATCCAGGCGTGGTCACCCCCATCGCGACATAGGCCCACCAATGCAACCATTCAAAGAAATAATTCGGATGTCGTGAGTACCGCCAGAGTCCATCGCGACACACACGGTCGCGATTCCAGGCCTTTGATCGAAATTGCGCAAGCTGCAGGTCCGCCATGGTTTCCCCGAAAACAGCAACGACCCAGATGAGCAACCCGACAAGGTCGATCAGCGCGAAGGGGGGTTGTGGGTTTTGGATCACAACCAGAAATGGAAGAGAGAATAGGACCACGGCCAGCGCTTGCAGCTGAAAATACCCAAACATCTTGACCGACTCAGAAGAACCCCATTGCTCGCGCAGGCGGCGGTAGCGAGCCTCCTCTGACTTACCAATGACCCGGTTAAGGAGGATGTAGAGCCCGAGCCTCCCTGCGTAGATCACGGCCAAGGCAGCCACCAGCGTTTTTCGCTCTGTGTCCCCGGTGGCCTGCGTGGCATACCACAGCACGACCGCGATGAGACCCGCACACCAACCGACATCTGCAATCGAGACATTGCGCACTCGAAGTTGCAGAACCCATAGGCCCACCATGACCGCGACCATGACAAGGTACACCGTCAAGACGAGCGTGAATGAATCGGTTGTCATGGCGCAATGTAATCCCACAAGTCCGCATCCCGGCGTGAACGTCCGGTGAGCCATTCGCGAAACCCCGGAATGCGAAAGGAGAGGAGGCTCTGAATCTTATCGTAGCGGAGCGAGAGGTCAACGGGCCTGAGACTCCCACTGTGGTTTCGTGCGGAGCCTTCGACGAGTCGGCCCTTCAATTCCGGATACCAAGGCAACAAGGATTCACCAATTTCCCAGCGCGAGAGCCGTTCACTCCCGCCCAGATGATAGAGACCGGGCTGCTTGCAATCGACTAATTCCCAGATGGCTCGGGCGATGACACCTGCAGGAAGGGGGCAGCGGAACTCGTCGGCATAGAGGGTTACCTCCTTGCCGGCCTGAGCGGTCCGACACATATCCTCGACGAAACTCCTGTTGCCGATCTCCGAAGTCCCGGCAGTCAGGACAATTCGCACGACGGCATGTAGGGGATTCTGCAAGACAGCCTGTTCGGCTTCCATCTTGGTCTGGCCATACACATTGATCGGGTTCGGTGTATCCGTCTCACCATACCAGCCGGTCCTTCCGTCGAAGACTTCTCCGCTGGACAGGAATACGAAAGGAATATGGCGGGACAGCTGCGCGAGGTGCGCAGTCACTTCCACATTGATGCGACGGGCCGATTCAGGATCTTGCTCGCAGTCTTTTGTCCGGCTGAGCGCCGCGCAGTGAATCACGGCGTCAGGTTTGATGGATTGCCAGGTGCGATCGGTGCTCGCGTGATCGGTCAGATCAAGATCGGCGCGGGTCAGCCCCTGCACCTCCCAATCATGAGCCCATCTCGGGGCAGTCTTCACAAGATATTGTCCGATCAACCCCGCTGCCCCGGTGATGATCGCACGAGGTGCCATGATGGGTCACTTACTGGCGCGTCAGCTTGCGGTAGCGAATGCGGTGTGGCTGATCGGCTTCCTTGCCCAACCGCTTCTTCCGATCTGCTTCATACTCGCTATAGTTCCCTTCGAACCAGACCACCTTGCTATCGCCTTCGAACGCCATAATATGGGTCGCGATTCGGTCCAGAAACCAGCGATCGTGGCTGCTGATGACGGCGCAGCCGGCGAAACTTTCCAAACCTTCCTCCAATGCACGCAAGGTGTTGATGTCAAGATCGTTGGTCGGCTCGTCGAGAATGATGAGGTTCGCCCCTTCTTTCAACATACGGGCCAGGTGCACACGATTGCGTTCGCCGCCGGAGATGTCCTTCACCTTCTTCTGCTGATCGGTACCCGCAAAGTTGAACCGGGCGCAGTAGGCCCTGGCATTGACTTCGGCCTTCCCAAGCTGAATGGTCTCGTGACCTTCGGAGATGATGTCGTAGACGGATTTGCTCGGATCCAGGCTGCGATCTTGGTCCACGTAGCCCAACTTCACCGTGTCACCAACCTTGATCGCTCCCGCATCCGGCTTTTCTTTCCCGATGATCATGCGGAACATGGTCGTCTTGCCGGCTCCGTTCGGACCGATTACGCCGACAATGCCGCCCTTGGGAAGGCTGAAGTTGACGTTCTCGTAGAGAACCTTGTCCCCGTATGCTTTGCTGAGGCCCTTGGCTTCGACGACCACATCACCCAGCCGTGGGCCCGGCGGAATGTAGATCTCCAAGTCCGCTGCCTGCTCGTCCTGTTTCTGATTGACCAATTCCTCATAGCGGTTGAGCCGAGCTTTGCCCTTCGATTGACGGGCTTTCGGCGACATACGAATCCATTCCAACTCATGTTCCAAGCT
>DATNCR010000022.1:0-8784 GCA_035607135.1 Nitrospiraceae bacterium | reverse complement strand
ATCCGGGTGGTTTCGATGAACTGCTCGGTCGAGTCGTCGACGGCACGTCCGCGTCGTCCTTTTGACGGGAGAATGTACAGAAGCTTCGAGTTCACGGTTTCCTTCGCGGATGGCGGGACTGACATTTCGTACGACACCGGGCGTTGATGGTCAGCCAGCTGGAGCTTCGGGTTATAGACGCTGTTAAACTTCCAAAGCATCTTCACGAAGTTGGTCTGCCCCCGCATCAGATGCCCAGCCGCGATTCTTGCGGTGGACCTCAGGGCGGCCCAACCGAGATGCTTCTTGTTGAGAACCTGTTGGGTCTTGACTAACTCCGCGTAGAATTCAGGTAGCGGCATCTTCGTCGGCAACACGGCGTGTTGAATATCGAAGAGGCGGTAATCCCGTGTGTGAATCTTGCGCGCTTCCGTGTGCCAGCTCTCGGTTCCAGGGTAGGGCGTGTTGACACTGATGTTCACAATCTCAGGGATGTCCATGCACCATTGCCGGACCGTCTTGAATCGTTCCCGATCCCAGTCGGGGTCGGCGATTAAATTAATGGCGACGGTGATGCCAAGGGACCGGGCAAACTCCAACGCTTCAAAGTTTTTCCCCAGCGAGATGCGCTTTCGATGCATCCGGAGTCCTGCCTCATCGATCGCCTCCACGCCCAAAAACATGTACTGGAGTCCAATCGTCTTCCAGAACTGGAACACCTCCTTATTGCGCAACAAGACATCGCCGCGCGTCTCCATGTAGTACTGTTTCTTAATCCCTCGCCGCGCCACCGCTTCACCGATTTCGAGTCCCTGCTTTGCCTGGATAAATGCGACATCGTCGACCAGGAAAATCCCCGGTTCTTGAACCTGTTCCAGCTCCGCCACAGCCCTTTCCGTACTGACCATCCGATAGCTGCGCCCATAGAAGGTCCAGGCGCTGCAGAAGGAGCAATCCCAGGGGCAGCCTCGCGCAAACTCGATTGATGCGCAGGGGTCCAGGACTCCGATGAAATACTTGTGACGGTGCCGGACAAGATCGCGCGCAGGACGTATATCGTCGAGGTTCTCGATGAATTGCGGCGCAGGTCCCTCACCGTCCAAGGCCACGACTCCTGGGACTGACGTGATGGCCCCTCGGTCATGCTCCACGGCCAGCAACAGCTTGGGGACGGACACTTCCCCTTCGCCCTTGAGCACGCAATCTATCGCGCCATTCCCATGTTCCAAAAACTCTCGCGCCACAAAGGAGGCACTATGTCCCCCCACAAAAATAAAGACCTGTGGTATTTCCTTCTTGGTGAACTTGGCGAGATCCACAATCTCCGGCACGTTCGCCAGGTAGTTGCACCCGAATGCCACGGCGTCAGGCCTCCAAGTTCTGATGAGCGTTAGGTAGTCTTTCCACGTTTCTACTTGCAGGTCGATCAGGCGAACGTCATGCCCTGCTTGGCGGACGGCCTGGGCTACCATCTCGAGTCCGAGTGGTTCCAGGCGAAGATAGATCTTCGTATACATCAGAGGACCGGGGTGAACTGCGAGGAATCTCATTTCCTCGACCCTCCTCTCTGAAAGATCTGAAAGATGTGAGCTCTGATTCTGGGCTGTCGATACTGTTTCATGAATGCTGCTGGTCCACCCATCCTGGCTCTTGCTGACCGGCAACCGCCGCGCGGGCGACGTTTTTCCCTACGATCTAGGTAGCGAGGATTTTCATCTCTTATTTGCCTCATGTCGGGCCAGGAGCCATAGAGTGAGGTCTTTTGCTTGTATGTTTTGGGCTTCATGAGTTAGGACACAATAGGCTTCATAGAGAACGCATAGCGCTAGGGTGAACCCTAGTTTTGAAGAGCGATCCTACTAATTATCAGTAGAGGTGGAACCGATCCTCGAAGCTTTGGACGTAAACCGTAAGGGGTTTTTTAGAAGGGATTTACGAGATTTAAGAGGGTGTGATGAGCAATTGGCGATAGGCGATGGCTCACTGCCGTTCGGTGTCGACTCAATGGGGATGGGCAGGTCGTGCTAGGCCTGCGTCGGCGGAACGAGGCGGCGTCTGGCTCCACCTTGGACGATGAGGAATTCATAGAGCCGGCATTCCAACGCGCCGTTGAAGAGGGGAATGCGTTTGGATGGGGCGAGGCCGATCAATTTCGGTACGCGAGCGTCGCCCGTCAGCACGTAAGCGCGCCATCCGGTGAACCGCTGCTTCAGCCAATCGCCAAGCTTAGGGTAGAACGACTCGAGTTCGTCCGGTTGGCTGAGGCGCACTCCATAGGGAGGGTTGATCACCATGACGCCCTTGTCGGCTGGCGCGTCGAGTTGAAGGATATCGCATTGCTTCAGGCGGATATCGATGGCGACTCCTGCGCCTTGAAACGTCCGCTGCGCGATCTTCACCATCGCGGGATCATGGTCGGAGGCATAGATGGCGGCTGGTACCTCGGCCAATTGTTTGGTACGTGCGGCTTCACGCAGGTGGCCCCAGCGTTGGGTATCGTGGACGAGCAGCCGTTCGAACCCGAAATTCCGTGAGATACCCGGCGGGATCTGGCGGGCCATCAATGTGGCTTCGAGCGGGATAGTCCCTCCCCCGCACATGGGATCGAGGAGGATTTCCTTGGGGGTCCAGCCGGCCAGTCGAAGAATCCCTGCAGCTAGATTTTCTCTCAGCGGGGCTTCGACAGAGACCATGCGATGGCCACGTTTGAAGAGAGGTTCGCCAGAGGTATCCAGATAGAACGTAACGGTGTGCTGGTCGAGAAACGCGTCGAGTCGGATGTTCGGGTCCTCTGTATTGACACTGGGTCTCTTGCGGCGCGTGGCGACAAATTTATCGCAGATAGCGTCCTTGATCCGGAGGGTGAGAAAGTCCAGGCTGGGGAGAGGACACCTGCGCGCGCTGACCTTGACCTTGATGGTCTGCGACGGCGCAAACCAATCGGGCCAGGCAAGCGCGTAGGCCGCGCGGTAGACATCGTCTTCTGAACGATAGGGGCTCTGTCCAACTTCCCAGAGGACGCGGCTCGCGATGTGAGACTTCAGATTCACCCAGTACATGGTCGACCAGGGGGCCTGGAAGCCCATACCCCCGTCCATCTTTGTCGTCGTTGGCACGCCGAGGCCATGTAGCTCTGCTTCGAGCACACCTTCGAGTCCACGCGGGCAGGGTGCAAAGAACCGTCGTTTTGTGCTATCCATGCTCATAATCGGACGAGACTCGCGCGACACGATACGTTCTTTCCCCGGGTCACTCGTCACCCATCATCGTAGTACCATGAACTATTGCAGTGCCTGCGGTGCTCCAGTTACGAAGAAAGTTCCCATCGGCGACAACCTGCCTCGGTTTGTCTGCGATACGTGTCTGGCCATTCATTACCATAATCCAAAGATCGTCGCAGGTTGTATTCCGGAGTGGGACGGGTACATTCTTCTCTGCCGGCGTGCGATTGAGCCCAGGTCAGGTCTCTGGACCTTTCCTGCCGGCTTTATGGAAATCGGCGAGAGCACGGAGCAGGCGGCCGCTCGCGAGACATTCGAGGAAGCACAGGCTCAGGTCGATCGCATCAGCCTCTTTGCGGTCCTGAGTCTCCCGCATATCGGCCAGACCTACCTGGTGTTTCGAGGGCCGATGCTGTCCCCAGATTTCGGGGCGGGTGAGGAAAGTCTCGAGGTCCAGTTATTCTCACTGCCTGCCATTCCCTGGGACAAGATCGCATTCCCCGTTGTGAAGGACGCCTTGCGTCGCTATGTCGACGATGTGGCACGGGGCGAGTTTCAAGTGCATGTGGCCAGCCTCCCAGACCGCCTCTAGCAGGATGCTGAAACAGACGCTCTTCACACCCGCCCGACCCTGGGCGCGCCGAGACGCGCCATTTTTCCCATACATCGTTCTCACTTCGTTCAAATCCTAAACGGGGACCCGGCCGCCTCACCAACTCGGCGGCGCGCACAGACGTGGTGCTCCTTATTCGTCGCACCGTGCGCCCCAGAGGGTACGCCTCCGGTTCTTCACTCGCTGCGGCCTTGCCCGCGGAATGGCGCGTCCTTGGGCGAGGAGGTTGTCTTGGCAACCTCAGGGCGGGCGGGTGAAGTAACTGCCGGGGTTGGGCGGGTGAGAAGGTTGCCCGTTTGAGCATCCTGCCAGTGCATAGCATACAGACGCTCATTTAATTTCAATTAAGGGTTGGGATTGTCAGGAGTGGCAAAGTGCGGCCTTCACCCCCGTGCTGGAAGCGGAAGCCGTCGGTCTCCGTGTAGTCTACGGTCACGCCTTCCATCCGTGTCGCACTCAGCCGATCCATCGCAATCGTGAGGCCATCGACTTGCTGAATGACATCGTCAGGCTCGGTATTCGACTCCAAGGTGATACTGAAGCTCAAGCGTGAATTATCCATGTCGCGTACGGAAATCCGGACGATCGGGTCTTCAGGATGATGAGTTTGAATCGCTTTCAGTTTTGCGATGGCGGCAATGGTGACAGCAATCATGAACGAAGCTCTTTCTGGCGAACGAAGCCGTGAATATCGACCAGCTGATCCTCCCGGTCGATAGAATAGAAAATTCGCCAGTCTTCGACCGCATATTTGGAAAGGCCCGGCAGGTCCGTCGCGATCGGTTCATGGCGCAAGTTATCGATGTTGGAGGCGATCCATTTGGTCTTGTCCATGAGCCGCTGTGCCATGGAGGGCTCAAGGTTCGCAAGGTCTTTGAGGATTGCCGGGTGGTAGGCAAGCTGATACCAGGCCATATCGTCCTTACCAGCGGAGGCCGAGCTGCTCCGCGACGTCCTCACCGGACAGTCTTTCTTTACTGGACAAAGACTCTTTCAGGCGGGCGCGCAGGCCATCGCCAAGTTGGAGTCCGAGGTCAGGATCGCCGAGTAGCTCGCGCAGGCGATCGTCGATCATGCCGTGCAGGAGTTTTTTAAATTGTTCTTGGGAAAGTTGGGAGATGTCCATCAAGACGGAGGATACGAAGGCGAGTACCTAAAATGCAACTATGTTGCGAGGTGGGCTTGGGCATCGAGAAATCGCTCCAGGCGGGCCTGTTCCACTTTCTGTATTTCAAGGAATTCTACCCCGAACCCATGTTCCAGAACCCACTGAACTTTGGCAGCTAGGATGGAGATGGGAGTGTTTTGCTCTGGAACATTCAGATGCACTGAGAGGAGATCGCCACTTTTTACCTTTCGATGGCTGACCATCTTGCAGCCACCTACTCCGAGATTGTAGACGATTCCCATCCCGGCATGATCGCCTGCGAAGGTCGCAGGGAATTCTACCTTGTAGCGAAGGTGCTGCCTCGGTTTCGTCATGGATGTCCCTGAAGACATATTTGCTGTTAATGAAGCCTCGCAATGAGGCTCCCGCTGATATCGTCTTTGCTTCAGGAAAGATTAGTTGGTGAACGGGAGGTTGTCAAAGAAATACAGAGCTTTGGAAATGTCTCGTATCCACATACTTGGGTGGGCTAGGTGGGGCGAGACTGATGAATATCCAAGAGGGGCGGTCATTTAGCGAGGGTCGGTCTTGGGCTGGAGCTGCTGGATCATGCGGTCCAATCGATCTTGATGCGGAGGCGCTACCGTCAAGAACTCGAGGCCGATGCCGGCGGACCCCGACCAGCGGACTGCGGCATTATTGATTACGATGGGATTGGATTCGCCCGGGACATGCAATTGCACGGTCAGCTGCATGCCCGTAAAGGGGCTGATGATACTGGTGACACGGCATCCCTTGGCCGAAACGTTGAGGACGGACCCTGTATGGCGGAAGTGATCCTTGTACAGCAAGGTACTGGAGAGTGACACGGAAAATCGAGGATATTTCCTGGTGACCATAGCGGCTCTTTGAGCGATTCCTTATGGGGCAATGTCCACTTGGGTTGCCAGAAATTGTTCTAGGCGGTCCCGTTCCGGCCCCTGCATCTCAAGAAATTCTACCCCGAACTCGAGTTCCAGTATCCATTGGACTGCGGCGGCTCGGATGGTAATGGCGGTTACCTGTTTTGGAACCTTGAGGTGTAGGGTAAGGAGAGCTCCATTCTTGACCTCATGGTTGCTGACGATCTTGCAGCCGCCCATCCCGAGGTTATATACGATCCCAATTCCGGCATGATCGCCTTCGAACGTCGCAGAGAATTCGGCCTGATAGCGAACGTACTTCCTCTGTTCTGACATGTGGTCTGTCATCGAGGTGCTCTCAAAAGGCGTCCGGTTCTCACGGTGCCTTCCTTTGCTTCCCCTGACGTTGTCCTCGCCTTTGGAAAGGCTAGTCGGTGTGTGGGCGGTTGTCAAAGGAATAGAGAACTTTGGATCTTTCGGCTCGCACGGAGTTGGAGAGGAGAGAGGTAGGGCCCGACGGATGGCAGCAACTGCACGTGTTCCGTCTAGTTGCCATTTGATTTTCGGTGGGTGCACTTCTAGAATGCCGCCATTGGATTGTCGTTGTCATGCCCACCACCCCTGATTCTCGAACAAGCTCTCAACGCAGGAAGAAGAGATCGACGAAGTCCTTCGGGCTCGACACCTTGCAGAAGCGCCGTTTTCAGACTCGGTTGTTAAAGTGGTACGAGAAACATGGCCGCGATCTGCCGTGGCGAAAGACCTCCGACCCCTATCACATTTTGGTCTCTGAAGTGATGCTGCAACAGACTCAGGTCGATCGGGTGATCCCGAAATACCATGAGTTTCTAGGTCGATACCCAAGCTTTGAAGAGTTGGCTGATGCTCCGGTCTCGGATGTAAAGAAGACCTGGTACCCGCTGGGCTACAATATTCGGCCGGAGCGGTTGCATAGTATCGCATGCGAAACAGTGGAGCGGTATGGAGGCCGACTTCCGAGCGATGCGGAGGAACTACTGTCGTTCAAGGGAATCGGACGGTACACGGCCGGCGCCATTCGGTCGTTTGCGTTTAACGAGGATGCGCCGATTCTGGATACGAATGTCATTCGGGTCCTTCATCGGGTGTTCATGGCGAAGGGTGATCCCAAGACTCAAAAGGCGAGGCTGTGGCAATTGTCAGAAGCCTTAATACCACGTGGGAAGGGCTATGACTTTAACCAAGCGATTATGGATTTTGGAGCGACCTGCTGCACGGCAAGAAATCCCGCTTGTGGGCAATGTCCGATGAAATCATTTTGCAAGACATACCCCTTCAATCAGAAATCGCGGAAGGCGGCGGTGCGCCATGAAGGTTGTTAACGTTGCTGCCGGACTTGTCTATCGTGAGGGCCGCTACTTGATCGCTCGACGGAATCCAGGCGTGCATTTGGCAGGTTTCTGGGAGTTTCCAGGAGGGAAATGCGAGCCTGGTGAAACATTGGAAGAATGTCTAGGACGGGAGTTGTTCGAAGAGTTGGGTATTCGTATCGAGGTGCCTATACCGTTTCAAGTTGTTCGGCATGAGTATGGGGAGAAAATTGTGGAGCTGCACTTCTTCCATTGCAGAATCAAAACCGGGCAGGCCGCCGCGATCGACTGCGCGGAAATTCGATGGGTCTGGCCACACGAGTTAGGCGACTTTGAGTTTCCGCCAGCGGACCGCCCGATCATCGAGGCCTTGCGCTGCCAGAGTATTGAGCAACCTCTATGAAGGTCGTTCTGGATATTGAGACCATTCAAGCCCCTCGGGAAGAGTGGGCGAGGCTGGCGGGAAAACTTCCGTCAAGCGGCGAGTCCGACCCGTCAGGCGGAGGCTACGATTTGTTTACGGCGGGGGCTGCCGACGCTCAACGGCAGGCCGAAGATGAACAGTATGCGAAGTCGGCATTCGACGGCACGTACAGTCAGATCGTCTGTATCGGCCTGTTGGAATTTTCTGACCAGCTCGAGCCGCGTGGGTCGGTGGCCTGGTATGGCGGGGATGAACGGGAGTTACTGCGACAATTTTGGAGCCGTTTGGCTCAGAACCGCCCATCACTCTTCATTACCCATAACGGTCTGGGCTTCGACCTGCCGTTCATTAAGAAGCGATCGATGATCCACCAGGTTAAACCGAGTCTGGACATCAACCTTGCCAAGTTCCGTATGGAACCGGTTTACGACACGATGGCAATCTGGAGTAATTGGGATACACGTGGGTGGGTGAAACTCGACGTGCTGGCGCGAGCACTGAACGTCGAAACGAAATCGGGCAGTGGGTCTCAAGTGAGTGAGATGTGGGAGAAGCGGCAGAGGCTTGAGTTGGCTCGGTACTGCCTACAAGATACGTATGTGACCTATGCCTGCTATTGCCGGATGAACTTTCGCCAGCCCCTGCCCAGTGAAGTGGTCTTGCTCCAGCCGGAGTTACTGGATGTCGGCTGAGTCAGGCTAGCGATTCCGTGTCGCCTGTGCTCTACCTTTCTTTTGTGCCGGTTTTGCGTATGCCGCCATCGACCTCATCGCTCTGATTTCTTCGTCGCGGTTCCGCAATTCACGCTTCATCCATTCCGATTCTCTGCGAAGCATCGTGATCTCACTATCCTTCTTGGCAAGCGTCTCTTTTGCTGCCTTCAAGTCACTGAGTTTCTGAGCCAGTAACTCGTCCTGGCCCACCTCTTGACTCACACTGGGAGAAGAAACTGTTTCAACTTTCTCAACTTTCGCCGGAGTGGCCGTCACCACTGGGGCAATCGGAGCGATTGGAGTTACGGGAGTGATCGGTGTGGCTTTTGCGATTGGCATGGCGGCAGGCATAGGAGCCGTGGCCAGTGCATGATAGTCGATGATCATCGTCATCGCGTCGACGGCACCGCTGGTCGCATAGGCCGAAGCCGGTTCGGTGCGGGCAGCCGATTCAGGCATGAAATCAGTCGGCTTT
>DATNCR010000021.1:0-6702 GCA_035607135.1 Nitrospiraceae bacterium | reverse complement strand
ATTCCCCAGGTGCCGGCCTCCTCCTCTTACCCCGACGCCCTCCACATATGTTTCGTCCACTTCAACCTGCCCCTCCAGCCGGTCCAGACCAGGCCCCACCATCGCGCGTTGCAGCTTCTGCAGCCACAACCACGCGGTTCTATAACTGCCAAGACCTAACAAACGCTGAAGCCCCGAGGCGCTGAGCCTATGCTTCTGGTCAGTCATCCACCACATAGCTCGGAACCAGTCCTGCAAAGGAATTCGGGTTCGATGGAAGATCGTCCCCGCCGTAACCGAAGCCTGGTACCCACACTGGCGGCACATCAAGAGACATCGGGTGGTTGTCCAACTACCGCTGGTTGTGCACTGCGGGCAACGGAACCCAGTCGGCCAACGCAACCGAGCCAGGTAGGCACGACACGCACCTTCTGTGGCGAAGCGTTGCTCGAATTCGGCCAGGGTCCGCATAAAATCCTCCACGATGTGACTCCCCTGTTCCTGGGGTGAACTGGAGTCAAGTGTATAGTTTTTACAAAAAAATAATACAAGATGGTGCTGAATGTCAAGTGCGCATGGGTACCTTTTCATCTTCTGCTTCTCGGACCCAGTGCTGATGGAGAATCGGCATGCCTGTAGCGGATCTGCAGCTCGCACCGACCACCGGCCGGCGAACGGAACACCGCGCAGGCCATGCGGTGCTGCCGGGACCGATGGGGATTCGCCCCCCGAGGGGGGCGCCGACGAGTACTACACTGCCAAAACTTCGTCTGACGTCAGTGTCAGTACTGGATTCGTCTTCACATCGCCTGAGTCCGCAGCCGGCACACTTCCGGTTGGGGCAGCCTGCTCAGGTGGCACACGGGTCATCGCCTGAGCCACGGTTTCACATAAAAGTCGAAGAGATTTTCGGCTGGATGAAGATGATCGGGCCTCCCATAAGAACCGGTTCCCCCGTGCGGAGCGCACGCATCAGGCAGGTGATCTGGTCGGCACAGCGTACAATCTGACAGAGACTATTACAAAGCGCGTGACAGCTACTCTTCAGTGGAGCGATTCTTCTTCGTAGCGTAACGCGCCCTGGCATGGAGCCGGTCACATTGCTCCCGTGATGTGGCTCCGTCCCCTGGGATTCGGACCACCTCAACTGGCTCATGCCGGAGACCACTGTGAACTGATGAGGCGGACCAGGCGTAAGCAGTTCACGACAAAGGCGGTCATTACCGCATCACCGCTGATCATAGTCACGTTTGCAATCCCTCGGTGGCGAGGCATTGGCTGACCGGTGATTCATGGTAAACTCGACAAACTTAGGCTCGATCATTGGCACACACAACGAGTCGGCTAAGGCAGCCCAGGGCCAGGCCGATTTCCTCGGGATACCGGGATACGATACGGGGATACGATACATTGAGCACACTCTGTATTGACTAATCCGAAGTCAAGGACCCAAAGCAGATAGCATAAAGATGGGTCGATCGCCTAGGACCTGCCTATACGGCCAGCGGCCGAAATAACGCCGCCGCGCTACCTTGCCCGAATATTAATATAATGCTTAGCATTAAATGCTTGTCTGTCAGCATGAGCTCACATTCCTCGTAAAGAGGAATCTTGCAACTGTCTCAATCTGTGGCGGATCGGTCGCTTGTGGCCGTTGCTGATGACGACGTGGGGGTCCGGCGATGTGGATGAGATTAGAGGGGGGCAGACATTACGCCAATGGGATTCATGGGATAGATCGTGTTCTATGACAAGGTATCGTCTGAAAAGGGAACACTTTTTAATAGCCTGCCAATAAATCTCTCTCAAGAATTAGGGGTTTCTCCTAACTTGCTCCAGACAGACGCTTGTGGTATTACAGCGGCTCGAATCCACCATCAACCCAGGAGATTATTATGGAAATTGCCATTGCTATGGGCGGCTTAGTTGCCGCGTTCGCGGGGCTGGGGGCTCTGATTCTGTTCACACCGTATGACAAATGATGGCATTCAAGAATGTGCGCCTCCCATTCTTGTTCCTACGATTGAGTGGGTTGCGCCATTCTTTTTCAGTTCCGATGTAGTGGCGTGAGTGTGGTTGGGACTGTTGGTGGTCTGGCTCTTCCCACCTCACATTGGTGGAAAGAGCGAAATTGATGGTCAATGACTGGCTTGAACATTAAACAGGCTGACTGGTCATCACTCGCCACATGTCCGATTTCCCAGCATCGACTCTCGAAGAGTGGGGCAATGTACCTCTGTCAAGCCGTCGATGCCACCCTGTCGGCATGACAGAAGCACATGTAGAACCTACCCAAGAGACACATCCCCATCGCTGTCGTGTGTGAACGCTGGGACACCAGCTAAGGCAGCTACTTTGGGGACGTCCAGGTGCTGGCGTCGCGGTGAGCGCGGTCTTGATTCCTGGCACTCCCGCAAGCCCCCTCTTCTTTTCTCACCACACCGAACTCAGATGAATCCTCGCGCTGAGAGTCGGTATTCAATGCAGGCTTATCAATGGCGGGAGGTTACGATACCGTCAGATCTGAGACGACGAGAGCAAGGCGCGTAGCTGACCCGCAAACTCTCACCCCCCGCGTTTTGCTAGCTTGCCTTGCACGGATCCCGAGTGTACTCAACTACCGCATGACTCTATAGGTCATACCAAGCTACACGGTCTTACAGCCACCAAAATGCCAATGAACCATATACGGTACCGCTATTTTTCAAATGCAAAAGGTTAAACGGTGGGTTGAACCTCATACCTGACGACTAGACCAGTGAAGAGGTAAGCGGTCTAGAGTACTTTCCACGGCATGTAACTTATTAAACGGTTCGCGAAAACTCTGCGGGCACGGAGAAACTTGACTGCTTACACATCCGGGGCATGAGGAGTTCATCGCGCATGGAACTCAAGAAATCTGTCATCTTATCTCGGCGACTCTGAAAGCTCACCTTACGGGGTAGATTGCATTCGTTCGCTTCGGCTTTGCGGACGGTCTCTTTGATCTCCCACTGGATATCCTCTGTCACCTTACATGCTTCGACTCATCGACTTCGAAAAAGCTCACAATAGCTTCTGCAATCTGCTCGTCCATTCCGGAATGTTTCCCAGATCTTTATACTCATCGCCTACGATAACTTGCACACTAGTGACCAAGTACCAGACTTGATCTGATTGCGAACTGATCGTACGGGAATCCCACCAGCCATGAATTATAAGGAGATATCACACTTGCTTTTCTCATTGAACTTGAGTCTTTGGGCTACATCCACGATCAATATCGTGATCGAGGTCATATTTCCAGCGGATCAGTCGCTATTTGGCAAGGAAGGATACTGCTTGTGTCTTGAGATTTGAGCCCAGCCCCCCCTCTCGTATTGCGATGATGCCGAGTCAGATCTTTTCTACTTGCCCTAAAACAAAGGAGGGAGAGGCAAAACCTCTCCCTCCTGCAGATTGCTGCGCTATTTCTGCGCGACCCTGAAAACTGTGCCACCCTTGGCGTAACAGCTACCGAGATCGTTGCGTCTAGATATCCTCAGATAGACTTGTCTACTGATTACTTCTTCTCATTCATGCCTTGGTAGATATCAGGATTCGCTGCACCCTCTACCTTCAGCAAGCCGACAGCACCTTTGGCGATGCGGAAGATTGAGTGGTCAACATTGATAAAGGTTCCTGGCATCTCGACTTTAAACTCTGCCATCGAAGAGCCACCAGCAGGCACCACAGTGGTTTGGAGGTTCTGCAATGGAGGTGTAACGATAGAACCCTCGGGGTACACCCGGTCAAATATCTCACCGATGACGTGCCAAGAGGCGACTAGGTTGGGTCCTGCGTTGATATAGAACATTCGAACGGTGTCGCCCACTTTGGCTGTCAGGGGATTCTTGACAAGCGAACCAGCGCTGCCGTTAAACACCACATGTGACGGATGTTCCGCTAACCCATTCTCGAACGAAAACTCCAGGGTGTCGCCCTTCTTGCCAGGCTTGGTGTAAAACTCGCTTTGCACCACATAGTATTCTTTCTCTACCTTCTTCAGCCCGCCCGCGGGCTCAACTAAGATCCCGCCGTACATTCCATTCGCGATGTGTTCAGGAATGGATGGAGATGCAGTGGCACAGTGATAGAAATAGAGGCCAGCATTGAGGGCCTTAAACTTCAGCTTGCTTTCCTCTCCTGGCTCGGTATTGAGCATCGCGGCTCCACCACCTGGTCCCGTAACCGCATGAAAGTCAATATTGTGACTTTCCGCGCTGTCCTTCCTGTTCTTCAAATGGATCTCAACCGTGTCTCCCACCATCACTCGGATCATTGGCCCTGGAACGGTGCCATTAAAACCCCAGAACTTATAATTGTTATCATCGCTAAGCCGACCGACGAATTCAGTCGCTTCCAGCTCTACGATGACGTGAGCGGGCGTGGTTCGTGTGATCGGGGGAGGAACATTTGGTGCAGTCGTTACTTGAGCCTTGATGGTCTCCATCGCAAATCCTGTATTGGCGAGAAGACACAAGGCCATGACAGATGCGCTGAACAATCCGACATTGCGCACGCTACGCAAAAAGCGAATAGACATGGGGCCTCCTTTGATTTTTGACTACGCTGATGGTTCCTTCTATCATTGACGTGATTCCTACCGAATACTCTGAGCCCCAATTCGGGGCATGTGGATTTTCCTCCTGCTTAAGGTTTGTAATCCGTGTGTTCTGAGGGCTTGCCATCGTGCGAAAACTGATGCTCATACGCCATCACCTGCCACATCTGCTCCTCCGACAGGAGGCTTTTCCACGACTTCATCTTTGTCTTCGGAACACCTTCCGCCACTCGCCAGAACCAGAAGCTATCTGAGAAACGGCCGACGTTTTTCGGGTCACGAAGATCCCGCGCCCCTTTCTTCACCGGTTTACCGTCCTTGCCGTGGCAGCTGGCACAGTTGACGAGCGGGTTGACTTCTCCGATGTAAATCTTCCCTCCCTCTGCAATGACCTTAGGATCCGTCCACCAGCCAGCCGGCATATGTTTATCGGCATAGTCAGCTGGAACCGGGGGCAATGGGGGCTCATCTCCAGAATAGGCTACACCTCCAGATAGTATCAGAATGCACCCCATCACCATGACTGAAATCCCAACCTTCTTTCTCGACATTCACGCCTCCTTTTTCCTAATGGTGAGTCTTGCCTCTCGGCGATGTCCTGCCTCATAAGAGTTCAACACAGATAACTACTCGGAATGCTCACACTGACCGACCTTGAACAAGCTGGCCTAGGTGCTAGGCCTCCCCTGCTTGATACGGCGACCAGCCATCGCCGGCCACACGTAACCACCCACCACGGCTGGATCGCCGGTTTGTCGCCCAATCGTTGATATAGTGAGGTCGATGGTATCGGGAAAGTTATGTGTGACCCGGCTAAGGCGGCCATCGGAGAGCATGATACCAGACATGGTCGGCCAATGAAAAGGACGATGCCTGGGGAGCATACTGCGGTTACTAAATCGATGACTTCTGTATTTGCTTGCGTGATCGTCCATGTATGGTAGATATAACACTCAGGTGAGGAGCAAACCTTGCCCTAGATCAACTTTTGGACCTGTTGCTCAAACTTCTGATTGAACCCATTGGGCACCAGAATTCATTTGTTGTGATTCTCTTGGAACCATCGCATAAAAGATACACCAGTCCTTGCCCCGTGGTTGCAACAAAGACCGTTGGGCACGACCTATCATCAGGAAAGCTGCCACCCCCATGGCAGCCCATTTCTCAATCCGTGGGGGCCATATACACATACGAATTATCTAGTGTCAAGGGGTTTGTGCAGCAGGATCCGGTGAACGTTTACTTCCTGCCTTGGGGCACTCCTCGCGATGCAGAAAGGTAGTGCAGAGGGTGGAAGAATCACGCTGATTCATGTACTTCGTGGGCTTCTATAATTTGTCCGCAATCTATCCGGATTCATCCCAGACATGGGCTTCATCAATACGCGTATGTATGACGCAGCTAGTGTGATGCGCTTACCGCCCCCATTTTCCATTCAGCAGTTCTCCAGCTGCAGATCCTGTGTGTCACCTGCCATTATTTAGGCTTCTGCACGATAACCGCATACCATACGAGACCGTCATACTCCTGGTAGCCAAGCGTCTTTGCAAACGTGATCAACTCATGACCGGTAGTGAAATAGTGGCCCTTATGTTGCCCGTGATGTTCAAGGGGGAACGGCAAGAGAATTCCATCATTGTCGGATGCGGCAATAATGCGCAGGTTGCTGTCCAGCAGTAGTACGCGGCTACGCTTCCATTCTCATCTTCGGATAATGAAGGCTCGCTCCGAACAATAGTTGTCGTTTGAACTTCCCAATCAAAAATTACGCCTAGAACACCGACGATCTTTCCATTGATGTTCCCCTCCTTACGAACAGACGCGGCATACACCGCCGTCAATTTTTCATCATGGAGTGGATCGTGAGCAATGTCGTCAACCACATACTGATCGCCGCTCGTCGTCGACATGGCCTTCTGGAACCACGGTAATGTAGACATATCGGCACCGGTGAACCTAGGAAATTTATCCGGCTGTGAACAGGCCCTGACTTTCCCATCGATCCCTACCAATACAAGGTTCAGATACACAGAATAAAAACGATTGATCAGACCCAGGCGTGCAACCGCATGATCGATGGACGCTCGATCCGGCGACTCTACACAACGAAAGAGCGCATCATCCGTCGCCCACCAACGAAC
>DATNCR010000008.1:0-20150 GCA_035607135.1 Nitrospiraceae bacterium | reverse complement strand
GCGCGCAGTGGGAGATCATTCATCCTCCATCCCTGAGGAGATAACAAACACGTGCGGAGGAAGGATCTGCACCCCCGGCTTTTCGAAGGGCTACAAGGCAATCTGCTGGAACCGCGTGGAGGCGAGGGCGTTGGTTGCAAGATTCCAGTCGATGATGAAGATGGTAGAGCGGGCCGACCGGAAGGATAGCAACCGCTTTCCGTCTTGAACCACCACACTCTCGGCCTGAGTGAAGTTCAGGGTACGGTCTGGACCGGTTCTATTGCAGACGAGCAATGGCAATCCCGTATCTTTCGTGCATCGTTCCCATTCGCCGTTTGGGCCATGCAGTCCAGGCGCCCAGGCTGCTGATGACACAAGGATCTGGGCCCCGTGGGCTTTGAGGCTAGTGGCGATTGCGGGGGTATAGGCATCGGCGCAGATCAAGAGCCCGACGCGCCCGACGGCTGAGAGGGCAATCGGTTCAGCACGATTGCCCGGGCTCGACCAGGCTTCGGACCCAACGCGAAGCGTATTGATCTTGCGATGGGATCCGACGACACATCCGTCCGGGGTGATGACGAAGAGTGAATTATAGAGTGTATCGGTCTTGCGGTCCCGTTCGGGATGCGAGAGGAAGAGCGTGATTCGAAGCCGAGCAGTGAGCTGGCACAGAGTGGACACCCACTGATCGGGCTGTGGTTCGATCCAGGCTGTGCCGAGCGTATCGGCAAAGGTATAGCCGCAGATTGCGAGTTCGGGAGTGAGGATCCATGTGGCGCCTGTTTGTGCTGCGCGGATAATGGCGGCTTCGATCGCACGACGATTCTGGATGAGATCCCCTGGCACCGGGGCCAGATGCAAGAAGGCAATGCGAAGTGTCGGTCTGGCCATGGAGTCTCTCTCTGTCCGGTCCGGACTCTAGCACAGATACCGGCCTATTCTCGATGAGGCTTTCCCGATTGAAGGCTGAGTGACTGATGCCACTACGCAACCTCGCAACTCAGTGAATGGGACATGGCAGCCCGCTCGGACCCGTTCTATCTGCCCGTCGGCGACACGTTTCCTCGTGGCTCATGGTTCATTTATCGCACATCATCCTGTTGCGACCATCGCGTCGTGATTGTATGATTGCGCCCGCACGATGGAGGGATGACGATGGAACTGGTCACACGTATCAAAACCAAAGAGCCGACCTCCTACGAGCTCACGGCTATTCATCCTGCCACTCACGACACGAAGACATTCCGTTTTGGTCTGCCTGATCATGCGACGTTAGACATGCTGCCAGGCGATTTTCTGTACGTCCATGCCAGCATCAACGGAAGGGCGGTGAAACGACCCTATACGCCGTCGTCGTTGCCTGGGATCACGGGCCACTTTGACTTGACCGTGAAGCGCTACGAAACCGGCCTGATTTCGAAGTACCTCCATGAGCAGAAGGTCGGGGACTCGGTGCTGATGAGCGGACCGAACCAGGGCGGCCATTGGGTGGACGGCATGGCGAAGAAGGTGGGGTTCGTGGCCGGCGGTACCGGGATCACGCCGATGATCTCGATCATTCGTTGGATTCTCGCGCAACATCTGGATGTTGAGTTGTTCCTAGTCTTCGCGAACAAGACCGAGGCAGACATTATTTTCCGGGAGGAGTGGAGTCGGAATGTGCGCGAACATTCAAACTTCCACTGTTACCACATCCTCGAACAGCCGCCTACTGGATGGTCGCAGGGCATCGGACGGATCACGGAAGACGTCCTTCGCCGGCAGCTTCCCTCTCCCAATTCCGAGACGGTCATCTTTCTCTGCGGCCCACCGCCGATGGTCGATCAGCTGGAAGCCTCCCTCAAAGGGCTGGGCTATTCAGAGCAGGCGATCATATTGCCATAAATTGGTTCGGGTCAGCCTTGTCGGTGAATGAGGTCTCGGAAATTCCCAGCAGGTTCCCCTCGTTGACACACCGGAACATTGAGGAGTGCACGGCTTCTTTTCATTGGGTTTGGAAAGGGTGCTCAGGATGTTGACTGAGGTGTCGAGCCCGATGACGTGGGGAAAATATCGAACCGGTAGCCGACGGACGGCACCAGGACCTTTTGGAGAAGACGATTGATCCAACCGTGAAACGGGGCGATTTCATAGGACTGTATTTCTAGATACCCCTTGCCGGTCTGTACAAGGAGTTTTCCCGGTTGCTTCGCCATGATTTGTCCGGGAACTCCCCCCGATGCAGCCCTCTCTTGAAGTTGCGCCTCGTAAATCTTAATCGTGTGGCCGTTGAGAGAGGCTGTGACCGGTTCATAGGGTTGTAGTGCGCGCAAGAGATTCAGAATCTGTCTCGCGGACCCGTTCCAGTCGACCATGATATCGGTCGCTTTTCTCTTTCCAAAGTAGCTGCGTTCCGCAATATCTTGCGGCTTGCGCTCGATGGTCCCTTGCGCCATCGCATTGACGGTTTCTGTCAGTAACCTGGCCGCTGCATGGTGTTGTCGCTGCACCAATTGCCCAACATTCTCGTGCTCCCCGACAGTCAGTTCCTGCTGGGCGACAATATCCCCTGCATCGATGCCCTCCGTCATCATATGGACGGTGATCCCCGCAAGCGATTCTCCATTCTTCAGCATCCAAAATTCCGGCTGTGGTCCTGCATAACGAGGAAGGAGAGAAGGATGACAATTGATGGCGCCTAAACGAGGGATGCGGAGAATGGTTGCCTTTAAAATCTGAGGAAAGATACTGGATACAATCAGATCGATGTTCAAACCCTTCACATATTCAATAAATTTTGGCGCATTGACATTGGGGCAGGGAATACGTGGGATCTTTTCTCTTTCAAGCCACGTCCAGGTATCGAACTTCGGTGGAATGGTCCGGATCGGTTCCGGTCCGGAAAAGATCGTTCTGAACGTGGCTCTCAGCGCCTGAGCACCCTCGCTATACCTCTCGCCTCGCGCCCATGTGGGGCGTACCCAGGCGACAATCTCATGCCCGCCCGCTTTCACCCGCGGACCAAAGTCCCAGTCGGCAATTTGCGAAAGGACTAAGAGACGCATGGCGGATAGGTCAGGGACCGCTTCCGTGGCGAATGTCTTGGATCGTAGCTGGATCCTGTGCCCTACGGTCTGGCGGATCGAGAACGTCAGCCAAAGAATGAGGGTCAGGCATAGTATTGAGGTGTTCGGCTTGAGCTCGTGTGAGTTCAATCCAACGGCCCGGTGCATTCTGTGCAAGAGACTGTAGCATGGGAGGAATAATCCTGTCATGCGAAGAGCTGGACGGTATGCTTTGTGGTGCAGGGATGCGGATGATTCGAACAACGGGTGGCGAGGCAGGTGGGGCTTGCCGGGAGTATTGGTATGGGACGGGCGATGTGGCCAAGAGTGGCGGTACCTCAGAAGTAATTACTTGGACGGAGTTCTCGGGGAACCCAGCTTGCCGGCTCCATGCGAGTCCATATCGATTTGCTTCAGGGCATGAAGCTGATCGGTCAATTCCGCAATCCGTTTATCGCGGGTACGAATCTGCCGCCGAAGATTGTATGCAGTGGGTTCCAGGCCTCTGACAGTTTCCCCTGCGACGCGCTGTCGTCCCAACCATACGCGCACCGTTCCCTTCATCACCTCCAGTAGTGCCCTGTTGGGTCTGTCGGTCGAGGCAGAGTAGAGGGTTGGGTTGGAAAGAAACCGAATCCAGAGTGCGCTCGAATCCGAGAATGGACCATTCGGTGCGGCGGCAATCGCCTGCTGAAAGGAGGCTGCCGCTGCCTCTCTATTCTCGAACAATGCAAGCATCGCACGTGTGAAATGCACTTGATCACAGGACCGGTGCTGGGTGCAGGTGCTCAGCAGCGCTACTTGTTCTCGATGTACAGCTTCCAAGGTGGCTGTGTCGGTGGCATCGGCTTGAAATAATGGTGCAGAGTTGGGCTGCGATGTCCCATTCAGTAACGTACACCCCCAGAACATCCCCGCCATTAGTAGCCAGATTCCATGACGAAACCACATCGTGATACCCCTTTTTGCACCGAGGTCTCGGTGCCTGCGTTCAGACAAGCTTAGCAGACGGTTTGGATCTCGCCAGACAGGAGAAAGGGGGGTAAAAGCTTGGACATTCGCCTCATTTGGATCGATTCGTCCGTGCGAAGCGGTTTCCGCATGAACTCTGGCAACCTGTTTGCATTGACTCAAGAAAACATTGGCGCTAGCCTACGGTCTCTTTTCCGCCACCTTTGGAGGTGCTCATGGCCACTGTGTCGGAAATCGCACCTGATGTATTTAGGATTTCGACATTCGTGCGGGAATTCGATCTGCAGTTCAGTCAGTTTCTCGTGCGTGACGACGAGCCGCTGCTGTTTCATACCGGCCCGCGCGCGCTCTTTACGGAGACTCGGGACGCTGTGGCCACGTTGCTCGATCCGGCCTCGGTGAAGTGGATCGGGTTCAGCCATCTTGAATCGGATGAATGCGGCACCTTGCGTGAGTGGCAGCAGCTTGCGCCGAAGTCTCTGGCTGTATGCAGTGTGGTCGGCAAACTGGTGAGCATCGACGATTTCATGACGGTCAGGCCTGCATTGGGGATGAAGGACGGCGAGCTGCTGAACACCGGAAAGTATCGTTTCCAGTTCCTGCACACGCCGCATGTGCCGCACTGTTGGGAAGCGGGGTTGTTGTTCGAAGAGACCCAGCGTACGCTGTTCTGTTCGGACCTCTTTCATCAAAACGGGGATGTTGAGCCGGCCACGCATTCGGACGTGCTGGGCCGCTGCCGACAGGTGCTCGTGGAGTATCAGCAAGGGCCGTTGGCCAATTATATGCCGTACACGACACTCACCGAGCCGACGCTCCATCGGCTGGCCGAATTACAGCCGAAGACCTTGGCGACGATGCATGGGTCTGCCTTTGTCGGAGATGGCGCCCGGGCGCTTCGCGACCTTGCTGCAATATTCAAGGATGTCTTGGGGCCGAAATAGCACGAGAATTTGAGGGCAGCACCAGCCATTCGCGTCTCGTTTGACACAGCCTTACGGGCGGACATCTCACTCGAATTCTTCCCATCCGCTTAAGCGGCTGCCGAACACGAGTATGCGTGTGCTGGTGGTGACGAGGATGAGTCCATTTTCGTTGTCCAACCGCGTGACGTGCTCGTGGATGCTGAGTGCCTTTGAAGAGAAGTCGCCGAGCAGAGAAGTAAAGCCCACAAGCCGCTCGTTCGTGACGAATACCGCACCATAATCAGTTGTCCTGGTCATCTTGACCGATTCTCGTACCCCGAGGGATTCATCCAGCCAGATTCCGTTCGCGCCGTGAAATCCATACAGATGCTTGTCTGTTCTCACCACGCTGAAAGTGGGTAACACCCGCCGGTCAAGAACCTTTTCATTGAGGTCGCGGTCCTTCTTGGCCCAGGTAAAGGTACGGCTAGAAAAGCCCAGCAGCCGGCGCGAGGTCACGACCACGGCATTGATGCCGCTTGTACCTGAGTCAATGACGGTCTCTTGGGCATCGAGGGGAATCTCCCGCCGGCCGCTCACCAAATTGGTAGCTATGACCCGGCCCTGCTCGACCCAGACGGAAACCTCGTTGCCAAAGTCGACCGCTTGAGTGACGCTTGGGCAGAAGACCCAGGCAACCGTTACCAGCAGTAGGCTGAGAAGGAAAAGTGTCAGGTTCTCTCCACGAGACGTCGGCATGGCCTGGAGATTCTACCGCATGTCGGTACGGTATGGTGTTTCGGTACCCATGGGCCGAAACTGATCCGAGCGCCCGATCTGGCTGGTCTTCGCTGATGCCGCTCATCTGGCTAGGGAGCCGGCCCTGCCGATGCTCTATTTCGAAGCGTGAACGTGACGGCAAAGGACACAGTCGCGCAGAAGGTCAAGTAGAAGGCAGGCGCCAAGACATTACCGCTCCATTCAATGAGGAGCGAGGCAATCAGTGGAGCGGTGCCGCCGAATAAGGCTGCCCCGGTGTTGTAGCCGATCGAGAGGCCGGTATAGCGTTGCGCGGTCGGGAAGAGGTCTGTGACAGCAGCAAAGAATGGTCCCATGTAGCAGGCAACCAGTATCGTAAGGAGCACTTGCGCAGCAATCATTCTGGGCAGGTTATTGCTCGTGAGCCAGAGAAAGGATGGATAGGACAGGAGCGCGATCCCCGTGGCTCCTGTCATCAGCAGGGGAGCCTGCCCGATCCGATCCGACCAGGCGCCCATCAGGGGAATCAACAGAGCGAGGAGCGCCATGCTGCCTGTATTGAGAATGAGAACAGTGGCAAGTGGAACAGACGTCACCGTGACCAGGTAGGTCGTCATATAGACATACAAGAGATAGAATGCTACGCCATGCAGCCACACGAGGCAGACGACTTTTGCCACGGCAAGCCGTTGCGTGGTGAACACATCGCGGATGGGGGAGGATGCGAGTCCGCCTGCCAGGCGGATTGTTTCGAAGGCCGGCGACTCCGGAACTCTGGTTCGCACGTACCATCCCACCACAGCAATGAGGCCGCCCATCATGAAGGGAATCCGCCAGCCCCACTCACGGAGTGTGTCGTCCGCAAGCATTGACGTGATCAGCGCTCCCACGCCCGAACCTAACAGCGCGCCGGTCTGAGCACTGAAGCCCGCCCAACTCCCGACATAGCCCCGTTGCGAAGCGCCGGCATGTTCGACCAGAAACGTCGCGGACCCGGTGAATTCTCCGCCGACCGACAATCCCTGGAGAAACCGGCAGAGTGTAAGGGCTATGGGAGCGATCACTCCGATGGATCCGTACGTCGGCAGCAGCCCAACCAGGCAGGTCGGGATGGCCATAAGGAGGATCGCCCAGGCCAAGGCATGGCGTCGTCCCAGCGTATCGCCCCAATAGCCGAACAGCATGGCTCCAAGGGGCCGGGCGAGAAATCCGACTGCAAAGACGCTGAAGGCGGCAATCAACGACACCGAGGGAGAATCGGACGGGAAGAACAGGGCTGCGAACACTGGTGCGAAGTATCCATAGAGCGCGAAGTCATACCATTCGAGCACATTGCCGATCGCTCCGGCGAGGAGCGTTTTTTTACTCGCAGAAGTCGTGGACATGCCCATGCGGCCTTCGAGGCTCCTCTGTCGGAACCATGCGGCCTGTAGCCTGCGATAAAGTGGATCACCGATACAAGTTGTTTCTCTGTCCATCCTCTACAGGGCCATACATGTGGGATGGGCCAGCGACGGTCGTTGTGCGAGTAGTCATGAAACGGATGGCAGAAATGGAATTATGGTTTGTGCTACGGTGCTCTTCAGAAAACCAAGCAGGTGAGCATGATCCGCGCCATCTCATCTCTTATTGTATGCACCGTGGTCTGGCTCAGCGGCTGTGCTGTGCCTCAGCCGCTCGAATCGAGCCCCATCGGGAAAGCCTTGCTTGGAAAAAGTAGACAAGAACTCATCGCCTGTGCCGGCAGTCCTCTTCAGCAAACGAAGACGACCGAGGGAACGGTGCTGTCATACTACAAAGAAGCGCCCATGTTTGAGGAATCATCTCCCTTCTTAAAAGGCAGTAGGGCAGGAGCGCATCACGGGTGTTGGGCGCACCTCCTCATGGGAGAGGATCGTGTGGTGGGAGTAGAGTATAGGTCGGTGCCCTCGTCGGTACACGCGACGGATCACTGTGAAGAGATTTTTCACACCTGTGCTCAATGAAGACTGTCCTGTCGATCGTGAGACACGAGTCCGAATTTCTGGTAGTCGCAAATCTGATAGAGCCGGCTGGACTCTCGTCTCGTGGACTAGTCCATCGAGTGTGGTGATGGCTTCGGCCCGGTCTTCGAGGACAGGGAGAAAGGAGTCCATCATCACGTTTCTCGTCATTCGTTACACAGAGTTCTGTCTCGTCGTTCATTCGATGTTCCTTGTTGCCAGGACAGGAAGAGAGAACACTGCGGAACGGCGTCTGGCCACCGCCCTCGCCTGTACTCTTGGCCTCCTGGCCCTCAGCATTATAGGATTTCTGGCTTCACCTTCCTTGTCCTTTGCGCTGGAAAAGTACGGTCGTCCGTTGCCGTCGATGGAGCAACCGGGCGACGCGGCTGCGCGAGAAGCCGAAGAGACCCTCTTCGGAGGATACTTTCTGAGCGCGGCATTTTTGTCGAATCCGACATTTGCCGCACGACCTGACAATACAGGCTTGGTCGGCCTTCGGCACATGCTTCACCTGGAGACGGATCTCTACAAGCAATACCTGACCTTCTACACCGATCAAAACTTCTTTTCAGATCGAACCAAAGGATGGGTCGAACTGAGCGAATGGGATGGTACCTTTGCTCTCACGGGCCTGGTGGATCGATTTGGGTGGCGTATCCAGTACGAACGAGACGCCCCGCTCGATCGAAGCGGTATCAAGCAGGCCTATGCAGATAGCTTGGCCACGGCTCGGTTTCAGGCCGTGCAGGATTTAAGCTGGTGGCGAGCGATGTTTCCCAATCAGAATCTCACCGCCTATGCCGGTGCCGGCTGGCTGTTTCATAACAGCAACTACTTTGCGCGACCGGATAATACCGGGAGGGCTCTGTTTCGGTATGTGGCCCATGCGGATCTCGATCTCTACAAAAATAGAATCGTGCTGTATGGGGATATGAATCTCTTTACAGATCGGGAGGCTGGAAATACGCTCAACCCGACCGAGTTGGACTGGATCATAGGGCTGGCGGTACGGGTTCGCGAGGACATGGAACTCAGCCTCTATCGGGAGCAGGATCAACCCTTAGACAAGCCGGGGCTCGTTCAAAAATACGTCGCCGTTCAACTCCGGTACTCGTTTGATGTTCCTAAGCGGTTCTGGAAGCCGTGAGATATTCGGAGACGCCCTCCACCCCGCCTACTTTTCTGGGCAAAGCTGAGGCTCGGTCACTTCGCAATCGTGATGCTGGGGACTCCTACGCGAGGCACCTCGCTGACGGTCATCTGGAACAACAGGTACAGCATTTGAAACGCTTGCCGGTTCCAGCGTGCCAATGGTCCGGTGGTGTTCACCGCGTAATACTTTCCATGGGACTGAATCGACAGGTCGGCTCCCGAGGGAGCTCCATCCGTCAATAAGAGTTCCATGGTGTGGACGGGATTCTCGTGGACCGTTGGGGTCCGCGGGTCCTTTTCGACATGGTATTCGGGATCTTCGTCAATCGTTCGGCCCAGAAAGTTGAGAATTCTATTGAAGCTCCGCAGTCGAAACTCTCCCTTGAGGGGGTAGTCCCCTCCAACGTGCCCAGGGCGGATGTCGAAAGACACATCGTTGAGTTTGCCCTCCTCTGTTTCCTCGATCAACCTTTCTCGTTCGTCGGGTGAGAGCGTGTCCGGGTCATAGTTGGTAATAAGAATTTGGCCTGTGATTTGTTTTTTCAGGGTGTAGCTGTTGTGTGTCGGACTGTAGGTCACAAGATACTCCTTCTGTAGAGCTTGAAACCCTTCGGCTGTGATCGAGGAGGCAGGAATGGTCCAGGTCTGATGATAGACGAGCGGTTCGGCATGGAGCTGGTTCTGATCCTGAATGGCCGAAAGGTGCGTCACCACGCGACGGAACATCTCATAACCCTTCCGGTCTGTCGGCATATTGCGGTAGGCGACTTCCTGGCCATTTTCCTTGATCCGCAGTTCCTGTGCCATCAGCCGGAGCAATAGATCGATATCGTACCGCTGCCGGAGTAAGAGGAGGAACTTGGATTCCTGAAAGGGAGTCAAAATTCGCTTGGTGAACTCTTCCCCTTCGATCGGCGCGATGCTGATGGTAGGGTTTTCCGCCACGCTTCCGCCGAAAAACGGCACGAGCGCCCTGCCGTCGTTTCCCGTGAAAGCTGGAGAGGCGCCGGCATTGACACGAAAATCGAACGTGGCGGCGATGTTCGAAATGCCGGTGAAGTGAATTGGTTGATGCTGATGAGCGCGGGCAATGTTGATGAGCAATTGTTTGGAGATGGCGTCCGTGATCGCCTCGTCGTAGCTCGTCACGGCACGATTCAGAGTGATGGGGGAGAGACAACCGGTCACGGCCAGGCTAAATACGGTTCCCGCCAGGGTCAATCGCACGAAGGATATTGAACGCTGCCCGATCGTCATGAGATCAACTTTACAGCAATTACGGCGATAATTCGGCAGGTTTGTAGCACAACTAGCATGGGATGCCTAGTGGATTGCTGCCAGAGCGCCTGATGTTGGGAGTCTTCCGTGAGGAGGATGAAAGCTCAATTCATGCGTACTTCTTTTGCACTCTCCAAAAAACCCCCCTATGGAGCTGCGCTTCTCCAGTAGGGGGTTCGCTGGCGACTCTCGGCTGAGTTACTCTGTCTTGGCTTTCAGTTGTTTTGCGGTGCCTTTGATCCGCTCCCCAGCGGCTTTCGTTTTCCCCTTCGCCCGTTCCATTGCGCCCTTTGCTTTATTCCCTTTCGCCTCTTCCGATAAGGCCTTCGCTTCCCCTTTGGCATTTTCAACCTTCGCGTTTGCTTCTCCCTTCATCTCCTCCATCTTGGCTTTCATCTCATCGGCATGAGCAAACCGCTGTACTCCAGCGAACACGAACAGAAACGCCATGGCAACAAGCATGTATCTTCTCATCGGAACCTCCCTATAAGAACTGTGAGCTGAGTTGATTTTCTTCACATCATCAGCTGAGAAGGAGATTATGCCTGCTGACACTGGTCGAAGCGTGGTCAATATTGATCAATCAAGTGGAATTATACGGGGAGATGTAGCGAAGACGAGAAAGACCGTCAGAGTGGTCCATTGAAAATCGAAGATCGCTACCGCGCTTTACCCGTATGAATTCTCCCACCTGAGCAATTGTGATCAGCTAAGAAGCAATCCACTCGCCATACTACGATTGATTCACCGTCTGTCTATGACCAGCAAGAGGTGAGATCGTGACCTGTCGAGTAGCTCGCTCGTTCCCCATACTTCCCCTCGCCGATCTGGTCTTCTGCTGTGACTGTGGTTCGGCGGATCTGGAGGTGTGTACGATTTCGAAAACCTTGGGACCTCATCTATGCCCAATCTGTTCACAGTCTAGAGGTGAAAGCGGAGCATCGGAGCATGTGCTGGTGCACTCGACGACGTAGGGGCCAGTCTGTTGCCCAAGCCCTCACAATGTGAATCCATGGGAGACGTAAAAAATACAAATATTCGTGACAAAAAAATGAAGGAGGACGTATGCGCTGTCAACGATGCAAGGGACTAATTGTTCGCGAAACACACAGTGAGCTGAGAGAAAAAACAGGCTGCATGTCTCCGACAGCGAGATGCATCAATTGTGGATACATCGAAGATTCTGTCGTCCGGGCCAATCGTGTCCATTCTCCTGCGAAAAAACGGTCGATGCCTCGCGTAATGGTCAAGAAGAGTAGATTCGTATTCATCAACGCTCACTCTGGAGGATATTGATCCTTCTTCCTGAAAAGCGGAGGCAGTTAGTCCGCGGCAGGTGACTCCATTCCACTATGTTCTATTCTCTGAAAACATTTCTCGACCCTCGAAAGAAGTTCTCACCCAAATAACCTTGGGCCGGCCATTCCACGTTGGTGATGGGACAGCGTGATCGCTTAAGGATCAGGTAGACTCAATCTCCAAGACCGTCCGGTGGCTTCACCTCTTCCTACGCAGGGAGGGTGAGCGTCGTGTAGTTCCGTAACGCAGTCACTTGCATTTTGCAACTCATTGGACTACAATCACGTTCGAATTAGGTATGCACGAGTGAGCAAGTTCGGAAAAATTGGATGCGTTTCGACAATGGTTCATGCCTGACTAGTCAAGTCATCTTGCTCCTTGTCTGGAGAGCGCAGGAAACGTAGCCACTCGGCGCGCTCTCAGAAGAAGCCAGAATAGGAGGGACACACAGATGGATCATAGCCCCTGATGAATCGACGAGAAACAATCAGATAGAGAGGAGAGGATGGGTCAGCCTGTTCCAGGCAAGCCCAACATTAACAATGTCCAGGCAAAAAGGAGGGACGAGAGATGCCGTTGTGGAAAGTGTATCATCCTGCCGGAGCGTACAGTGCCGAAGACAAAAAGGGGCTGGCCAAACGGGTGACGGAGGTGTATGCGAGTATCCCGCTCCCAAAGTTCTATGTCGTGTTCATTTTTGAGGAGATGGCCAAGGATTCCTGCTTTGTCGGTGGCGAGCCGCACAATAAGTTTGTCCGGTTCAAGGTCGACCAAATTGCCAGGACGCTACCTGGTCCGGTCATCAGAGAGTGGTGGACCAGAACACTTGATGATGTCATTGCTCCCTACGTCAAGGACAGGGGATATGATTGGGAGATTTCCATCGACGAAACCCCGTTCGATCTGTGGTCTCTTCAAGGGGAACTTGCCCCGCCTTTTGAATCTGTGGCTGAGAAGCGGTGGGTGAAGGAGAATAAGGCAAGTTCTTATACGTTAGCGGAAAAGCTACCTGTCAATCTCATCCTCGCTCCCGGACTCGCGGACCGTTAGGTTTCTGCATAGCCGGTAGTGAGCGTGAGCGGAGCGGCGTGTGTCAAGGTAGTCGTCGGTTGAATTGTGAGTCGTACCCCAAGAGAGATGACGACCAACATGGCCCCGTCATCTTTCTTGGAGCGAATTTCTCTCTGCAAGGACGCCGTCCCCCAGCCGTAGTCCGTACACTTCTATCCACGACTCGAAGGTGGTTCCCGGCTGTCGAGGCAAAATCCCGGCTGGTGGCACCGATCTGGGAACCCGGTCTCTGCTTCCTCCCTTCCGCCCAATGATGACTTCGAGCTACGCGAGTTTTGCCGAGGGAATTAGGTCTCCGCATTCTCGTGCTCGGCAAAAACACATCGCCGAACAAAATTGAAAGCTCAAATGCCACAGGTCGTACAGGATTGTACGTATAAGTAGTCCTCACAGTTATAAGTGATTGATTGTGCAATGATTACGATCCTGGATCGCAAATTGCTATTTCCTCTCCACGTCAGCCAATTTTCTTAATGAGGGAGGAACGAATCATGGATTGCCCAAAGTGCAAAGGATTGATGATGTTGGAACGTTTCTCGGACTTCTTCCTGGTGTTCTATGCCTGGAAATGCGTCAATTGCGGAGCGATCATCGACAAGACGATCTGCAATAATCGGAAAAACAGCCTCGCAGCCAAAGCTGCGAAAGAAGCTGAACCGGCCAACGTGTAACCTTCCGACAGACGGCCGTCGGCTTTTCGGTATGGCCCGTTCGATCTTTATAAGATGAGCTTGTTGATGTTCCCGATGTGATTCGGGCAACCACCGCTTCCGATGAAGCCCCTGGACTGATGTCACTCTTGATTGCTCTGTTCTGCCTGCCTCATCTCCCAACGCTGCCCGTGATGGTCTCGCGCTGATTCGAGCACACTTTCCAATTGTCGGCATGACGGGGATCACAGGACTGGGCTTCGCAGGATCACCGTATAGAGCACGTGCCTGTTAAGGGAATTGGTGAAAATACCTGGTTTTGGAAGATTACGACACGAACAGCCATGCTCTTGCTTGTCCGCGATTGAGAAAAAGCATAGACTCTGGCGTCTGATTAGGCTGTTAATGCTCGATACCGTGGTTTCTGTCATGCCAAGGAGAAAATGCTGTGGCCGCGGCACGAAAGACTCCTGGTAGAACATCCTCTGCCAAGGGCAGTGCCACACACAAGGGTGTCACACGGCGGCCTGTGAACGCTGCGTTGTCTCCGAAGGCGCCTCCACCCTCGCCGGACCTGTCCCCATCATCGTTACAGAAGCTGATCGTCGGGATCGGCGCCTCCGCCGGTGGCTTGGAAGCCATGGAAGACTTCTTTCGCCATATGCCCCCCAACAGTGGGATCGCGTTCGTGGTGGTCTCGCACCAGCACGCGGGACATGTCAGCCTCCTGCCGAACCTGCTTAGTAAGTGTACGACGATGCCGGTGGTGGAAGCCACGGACGGGATGGAGGTGGAGGCCAATGGTGTGTACCTGGCGCCGGGCGGCAGCAACCTGGCGATCCTGCACGGCACCCTGCACCTCATGGAGCCTGACTCGAAGGAGCGGATACCGCTACCCATCGATTATTTCTTCCGTTCGCTGGCGGAAGATCGAAAGCAGGGAGCCGTCGGTATCATCCTCTCCGGAACCGGTACTGATGGAACCGTTGGGTTGAGAGCAATCAAGGACGAGTCCGGCATGACGATCGTGCAGGATCCACAATCGGCCAAGTATCAGGGTATGCCGCGCAGCGCCATGATCGCCGGGGTGGTCGATGTCATCTTGCCGCCGGACCAGATGCCGGAGTTGTTGCGCGGCTACGCGGTGAGCCTGACAAAACCGGTGGCGCTCTTGCCTGAACGCGACGCGTCTCAGACGCTGCACAAGATCTTCATCCTCCTGCGCGATCGGACCGGGAACGATTTTTCCCTCTACAAAGAGAACACGATTCAGCGGCGTATCGAACGCCGGATGAACGTGCACCAGATTGAGAACCCGAAACAGTATCTCCGGTTTATGCAGGCCAATCCGCCTGAACTCGATGCGTTGTTCCAGGAGCTGCTCATCGGGGTTACCAGTTTCTTCCGTGACCCACAGGCCCTTGAGATCTTCGTGCAGAAAGGACTGCCGTCTCTCTTGGAGGGCAAGCCCGAGGGCGCGACCCTGCGTCTCTGGGTCGCCGGCTGTTCTACCGGAGAAGAAGCCTATTCGCTTGCCATCGTGTTGAAGGAATATCTGACACAGAAGAAGGTTCGGTTCACCGTGCAGATTTTCGCGTCGGACCTGGATAGCCGGGCCATTGAAACGGCGCGTGCCGGCCTCTATCCGGTCGGCATCGCCGGTGATATGGCGCCGGAACGATTGCAGCGGTTTTTTACCAAGGAAGACAGCAGCTATCGGGTCAAGAAGGAGATTAGGGAGATGGTGGTGTTTGCGACGCACAACCTCCTGACCGATGCGCCGTTTACGAAACTGGACCTCCTGTCCTGCCGCAATCTCCTTATCTATCTGGATGCCGCGGCACAGCTCAAGCTCCTGCCGCTGTTCCACTACGCCTTGAAACCGAACGGCATCCTATTTCTTGGTTCGTCAGAAACGATCGGGGATTTTGAACCGCTCTTTACCGTTGTCGACCGAAAATGGAAGCTATTCCGGCGAACGTCTGAGCCCGGCACATTTCCGCACTTGGAACGGTTTCCCGGAGGATTGATGAAAGCGGCCACTGAGGTCCATGCGGATTTCGAGGTGCCCCGCCCCGCCATACGTCCCGCCTCCATTCCCGTGCTGATCCAGCAGCTCCTGGTTTCGCGCTATGCTCCGACGGCGGTCTTCGTCAATGCCAGGGGCGAGGTCGTCTACATCCATGGGCACACAGGGACCTATCTTGAACCGGCACCCGGCCCGCCGACACACCACTTACTGGAGATGGCGCGGGAAGGATTGCAGCACGATCTCGCGACCGCGCTCCATCAGGCGGCCGGCCGGAAGGACGAAGTTGTGCACCGCGACGTGAAGGTGAAGGTCAACGGCGCCGTCATCCTGATCAATCTGGCAGTCAAGAAAATCTTCGAACCGGAGGCTCTCCAAGGGCTGTTCCTCGTCACGTTTGACCATAGTCGGGCGGACAAGACAGTCGCGCGGAAGGGCGCATCGTCGCGCAGGGCTGCAACGCAGAAGGAAGGCGAGTCCGGCATCATGGGGGAACTGGAGTTCACCAAACAGCGGTTACAACGGACGATCGAGGAGTTGCAAACCTCCAATGAAGAGCTGAAGTCTACCAACGAGGAATTGCAATCCACCAACGAAGAGCTGCAGAGCACCAATGAGGAACTGGAGACGGCGAAGGAAGAACTGCAGTCCCTCAATGAAGAACTAGTGACGGTGAACTCTGAACTCCAGGGCAAACTCGATGCCTTGGCGGACGCGAATGACGATCTGCAGAATCTCTTGAACAGTACGGAGGTCGCCACGATCTTTCTGGACAACAAGCTACGCATCAAGCGGTTTACCTCTGAGGCGAAACGGGTGAGCAACCTGATAGCCAGCGATGCCGGACGCCCGTTGTCAGACATTGCGTCGAAGCTGACCACCGACCGGTTGCTGGAGGATGCGCGGGAGGTGCTCCAAACGCTCATCATGAAGGAACGGGAAGTCCAGACCGCCGACGGGAGCTGGTTTGCCATGCGGATCTTGCCGTATCGGACGGCCAAAAACATGATCGACGGACTCGTCCTGACGTTTCTGGACATCACCAAGATGAAGAAGGCGGATCAGATGGTCCAGGCCGCGCAACGCTTTGCCACGAGCATCGTGCAGACCGTGCGTGAACCGTTGCTCGTATTGGACGACCAGCTCCGCGTGGTCTCGGCCAACCAGTCCTTCTACCGGATTTTTCAGGTCACACCCCGTGAAGTCGAGCAACAGCTTCTCTACCACCTCTGTCACGGGACTTGGAACATTCCAGAATTACGCCGGCTGCTAGAAGAGATTCTGCCGAAGCGGACGTCATTCCAGGACTTCGTCGTGGACGAGATGTTCCCTCATATTGGCCGGAAGGTATTGGTACTCAATGGCCGCCGGCTAGAGCAGGAAGCGGTGCAACCAGGGCGAATCCTGCTAGCCATGGAAGAGGTGAAAGGGAGAGAAGAAGTAGGGAAGGGTGAGTCTCAGGTACAGGTATAGGTTGATCAGGACCGTGAACCTCGTCCACTTATCAGTGTGGTGATGTGATGGCTAAGAAACCGGAGACATCCACGAAGGTCACGGGGCTTCGCCGATAGGCGGAAGCGCGGCTGCGCATGCCGCGCGCATTGCTAGGTCACGCCGGTCAAGGATGTGTAACAGCTCGTGGGTGAGTTGCAAATCCATCGGATGGAGCTGGATATGCAAAAGGACGAGTTGCGCCGAGCCCAGTTCGACCTCGAAGTAGTGCGTAACCGCTATGTGGACCTCTACGATTTTCCCCCGGCGGGCTGATCTGCCTCCAGTTGTTAGGCCTCCGGTTCAGTTCGTTCACACCAAGTCCTTGGCGGGACCATCCCAGTCGCGTTAGTCTATCGGTCAGTGTACTCGAGACAGGTGGATTGCATCACAGGAGTTCTCACATCATGCATGTTCCTCGCACGATCGTCGGTATCTTAGTCGGGGGCGGACCGGCTCCCGGCATCAACAGCGTGATCAGTGCCGTCACGATCCGCAGTATCCTCGGCGGTTGCGATGTCGTCGGCATCCTCGACGGATTCAAATGGCTGATGGAAGGGAGCACCAGTCAGGTGCGCCCTCTCTCGATCGAAAAAGTCAGTCGCATTCATTTTCGAGGCGGGTCGTATCTGGGCACCTCGCGGGCAAACCCGACGAAGAAGGCGGAGTCTCTCGCCAACGTCCTGTCCTCCTTGATGAGGCTCGGCATCACGCGCCTGGTGACCATCGGCGGGGATGATACGGCCTTCTCGGCGCTCAAATTGGAAGAACAGGCGGCCGGGCTCGTTCACGTCGTGCATGTGCCGAAGACCATCGACAATGACCTCGATCTTCCCCATGGCATTCCGACATTCGGCTTTCAAACGGCCAGGCATGTCGCCGTCGAGATCGTGAAGAATCTCATGGTGGATGCCCGCACCACATCGCGCTGGTACTTCGCGGTCACCATGGGGCGCAAAGCCGGCCATTTGGCGCTGGGAATCGGGAAGGCGGCCGGTGCCACGCTCACCGTTATTCCCGAGGAATTTGGAGAGCGGCCCGTCAGACTCCAGCGCTTGTTGGATCTCGTCATCGGGACGATGATCAAGCGTCTCGACGGAGGGCGCTCCGACGGGGTGGTCGTGTTAGCGGAAGGACTGATCGAGATTCTTGATCCCCAGGACCTAGGGGGATTGGACCACGTCGAGCGGGATGAACATGGCCACCTGCGATTGGCAGATGTGGACATCGGCGATGTGCTCCGGCGTGAAGTGACGAAGGGCATGAAAGCCTTGGGACTTGTCACGTCGATCGTCGCCAAGAACGTGGGGTATGAGTTACGTTGTGCGGATCCGATTCCGTTCGATATGGAATACACCAGGGATCTCGGCTATTGCGCGGCGCAGTTTCTTTTCGATGGAGGCACTGCAGCCATGGTGTCGATTCAGAATGGGCGGTTCACGCCGATTCCTTTCAAGCAGATGGTGGATCCCGTCACCGGCCGGGCAAGAGTGCGGATGGTAGATATCACGGCACAGTCCTACCAGATTGCGCGTCAATACATGATTCGGCTGTCCGATGAGGACCTCAAGGATCCGCTGGCACTAGGCCGCTATGCGGCTCTCGCGGGATTGTCTCCGGAGGCGTTTCACAGCCGGTTTCAGCCTGTCGGATCGAACTCGGTGACCACTCAATTAAAAGGTTGTGCAACATGAACTATGCTCGGGGCGACGATTGGGTCTAAACATGGGCGATGGAGCTCGAGCTGGGTGGAGGGCAACGAACGATCATGAATAATGCGGGCTAACGGTTTTTCTTGTAACCGAGGCCTAGAGAGATGTACTATGGGAGTGATTGTTTCGACTGTGTCACAACCGCCATGGGGGCTGTTCAGAACATGTCAGCGAACGTATCAGCAGCCTTGCCGTATTGATGGGAAGCGTTGTGGCAATCATCCGTTCATGTTTCTCTGTCCTCGTCTTTGCGTTGCTTCTCTGCAGCGTATTCCCAGTCGAGCAGGTCAGGTGGGCTGCCGATAGCATCGTTTGTGGTTCGACCGGAGAGACTGGACATGAACAGACTTGCGATTCCAGGGATACCGGGGCGGCGACCGAGTCCGGAGACGATTCGTCGCAAGAGATGCAGGACGACTATGTCACTTCTGGAGTGAGTGTGTCAGATTGCGGGTCGAGCCATACTCATGCCTCGATGAACGAAAATCCTCCTTCCACCCTTCTGGTCTTTCAACTCTTACATCCTCCGACCGTACAGAGCTAGCACCACGTCGACGGGCTATTCATTTTCGATCTCGACGGGACGACTTCATTGTGACTCCGAAGGAGGCACTATATGCCGGCGCGGCTATGTAATTGTGTCGTATTGATGACGGTGTTGGTAGCAGGAACAAGTGGGATGTTGATCCCGTCTGTTGTCCAGGCGAAAGACCCGATGCCCACGTTCGATCTCGACCACATCATCGACCTGGCGCTCGAACGAAACCCGATGATCGCGGGCGCCCAGAGTGTGATTGCACAGAGTGAGGGCAGGCGAATTGAAGCCGGTGCCTATCCCAATCCCACGATCACTGTCCAGACGGCTGACGCGACGCTTCGAGACCCCAGCCTCGGGAGGCGCATGGCCGAGCGCAATATGACGTTGAGTCAGCCGCTGGAATGGCCGGGCAAGCGGGCGGCCCGTCAGGATGCGGCAGAGGCCGGTTTAGCCGGCGCGACGGTCGGCCTCGAAGAATCCAGGCTCAATCTCATCGCGGATGTGAAGACGGCGTTCTATGACCTGCTGCTGGCAGAACGGAATGTCGACCTGCTTCAGCAGAATTTGGAGACTGTTCAAGAGGTGGCGCGCATTGTCAAAGCCCGCGTCCGATCCGGTGAAGGCCCGCAATTCGAAGCGGTGAAGGCGGATGTGGAGGTGCTCAAGGCCAAGCAGGAGATGACCAAAGCCAAGAACGCCGTGCGCGTGAAACTCGTCGGATTGGACACCTTGACGGCGGGAGGGTTGGGGCCTCGATACAAGGTGCAAGGGGATTTCCGGTCACTCCGAGATCATCTGGACCCGGAGCAGATGGCGACGCGGGACCTTTCGCAACATCCCACTCTGAAACGTCAAGGCAAACTGGTGGAGCAGGCTGAGTTTACTGTCAGCAAGGAACGGCAGAGCCGTATGCCGGATGTCACCCTCTTTGGCGGGTATGCCAGAGAGGTAGGCCGCGAGGCGGTGGTGGCGGGCATGAGTCTTCCGACGCCCTTATGGTATCGACAGCAAGGACACATTGCCACGGCACTCGGGACTCAACGAAAAGAAGAGGCGGAGTTGATTCGAATGAGAAACGACCTGGCCCGCGCCATCAATCAACATGCGCGAGAGGCGGAAACGGCACAAGAGCAGATTCTCGTGTATGAGGAAGGGCTCCTCAAGCAAGCGCAAGAAGCGCTTCGTATTGCCCAATTGAGTTTCAGGCAGGGCGCCTCCAGCCTCCTGGATGTCCTCGATGCCCAACGGGTCCAACGCCAGATCACCGTGGATTATAATCTGGC
>DATNCR010000346.1:0-4943 GCA_035607135.1 Nitrospiraceae bacterium | reverse complement strand
TCACGGGACATTTCCCCTTCCGGAATCCCAACTCGATCGATTCTTAATGCGGCTCTGCATTGGATATCCCGCGCTCGAAGAAGAACGGAAGGTGCTCGCCCGTCCCCATTCGTTGCATCCCGCTGAGATGCTGGAACCGGTGCTATCAGCCCACGAAGTCTTGGCATTGCAGACCCGCGTGGATCAGGTCCACATGGAAGAAAGCTTGACGGATTATTTGCTCGCAATCGTCCAAGCGACCCGCCAGAGCGAGCTCTTGTCCCTGGGGGTCAGCACACGCGGAGCGCTGGGGCTGAGCAAGGCGGCCAAGGCATTGGCGGTTGTCCGCGGACGCGACTATTGTCTCCCCGATGACATCAAGGAACTGGCGCCGATCGTGCTGTCCCACCGCGTCATGCTGAATCGGACTCATGGCATGCGGACACAAAGCTTTGAACAGGCAGAGCGTATGGTGCTCGACATCGTCGAGACCGTGCCCGTTCCTGTCTAGCCAGTCACGGATGGATGTTCCGGCTAACTGGATGATCGACGCGTGTGAAGCACCCACTCCTCAATCTCCGCGCCTCCCCGGTCTTCTCCTATATTTGGGGCATGTCCCGGCGGCGGTCGATCCGTCTGACGTCTGACGGGACCAGGTTTCTTCTCTTCACATTCGGGATCGGGCTCGCCGCCATCAACACCGGCAACAATCTGTTTTACTTACTCCTCGCGATGATGCTCAGCCTCATTGTGATCTCCGGATTGCTCTCGGAACACTGTCTTCGACGATTGGAATTTCGTCGACATGTACCCGATCTCATCATGGCCAACGAGCCGACCACCCTCACGCTTTCGGTCACGAATCGAAACCGGCACCTACCCAGCTTTTCCCTGCGCCTATCGGATGTCGTCGAAGGCCAAGATGTCGACAGGGGTCTTGCCATTCACCTCCTGCCCCCGCAGAGTTCTGTGCTCCTGACCTATCCACTGCTTGCCACGAAACGGGGCTGGATCCGGTTCGAAGGCATCCGGGTGCAGACGTTGTTTCCCTTTGGCCTATTCCTCAAGAAGGGGCTCTATTCCACGGAAGCGCATCTGCTCGTCAGCCCTCCTATCAAGCCGCTCACCTTGCGATTCGTGGATGAACTGGTCACCGAGGGGCAAGGAGAGTCTCTCCCACGACGAGGAGACGGGAGCCAACTGTACAACCTTCGCTTCTATCAACCAGGCGATGATTCACGAGCTATCCATTGGATGACAACTGCCCGTACTTCTCAGCTGACCGTGCGGGAGACCGAATCGGAGGATCAACGACGTATCACCGTCGTCCTCTCAATCGTGGCGCCCGAAGAATGCGAATCCCTCTTTGAACGAAGCGTGACGTTCGTGGCATCACTTCTCTGGCAATTGACAGAGCGAGCCTACCCCGTGCGACTCATCGTAGGGACAGAAGATTCAGGCCTCGGGCTAGGATCCGCTCATCTATTGGCGATGCTGCGTCTGTTGGCGTTGTGCGAACGGCAGCCACCTGAAATCGGTGATCACGACGAACACTCCCTGTTCACGTACGATGGTGAGGGTAGCTACACACTGGCGGTCGTACCCTGGTCGAACCAGGTTGCACCGGCAAATACGATACAAGCTGATCGAGTGCTCCATGCCGCACAACTCGAAGAATTAACACATGCCTTTTGATCAAGCCTTTGCCTTCAGCTCCGTCCTCCTCGCCGCCACAGCATTTAGTGGGCTCGTGCTTGCGCAGAGCGTCCCACTCTGGCTCGCCCTCCCCACAGCCCTCATCCTCATTATGTCGCTGCTTCACGCAGGAGGGGTACTGTTCCTTCGCCGTGCGATAGCACAGATCACCGTCTCGCCGACCCTGTGGAATGTCATGTTGATCAGCGCCTTTGTCATATTGCTGATCGATCTCACGGTCATATCACGAGACCTTCTCCCGGCGGGTATCCACTTTTTGGTCGTGCTGTTGGGTATCAAGCTACTCACCCGTCAACAACGGCGTGACTATCGGCATCTTTACGCGATTAGCCTCATGGCAATCCTGGCTTCTGCGGCACTGACGACCGATGCATGGTATATCCCAATTTTTTTGCTGTATATGCTCGCGGCTGTCTGGACACTCTTGCTGTATCACTTGACCCAAGAAACAGGCGAAATCCCTGCCGTCGGCATATCTCCAAGCCCGGCACCCTGCCACGCGACTTATCCAAGTCGTATCACGCACCGCTTCTTTTGGTTGACGAACGGAACCGCTGTCCTGACGGTTGCCCTGACGGTCGTCATTTTCTTCCTCATCCCCCGTATCGGTGCGGGCGTATTGCAAAAGACAAGCGGGGAGGCACTGCGGACGACGGGGTTTTCCGATCAAGTTGACCTGGGGACGATCGGGTCGGTCAAGCAAGATCCTCAGATCGTCATGCGGGTTGAACTACCGGACCAACCTTTTCTTGAAAAAGATCGCTTTTACCTGAGAGGCCTCGCCTACGATCAGTACAATGGTAGATCATGGAGTCACAGCGGAACTCGCCGTCGATCGTTGAGTCTCGTCGCTGATGGAACGTTTCTCGCTCGCCAAGCCGGCAGCCGTCCATCAAACAGCCTGGTGGGAGCGATCCGCCAAGATATCCTGCTGGAAATGCTCGATACCTCAGTTTTGTTTGCGGCACCATTCGCTGAACTCGTGAGCGGCGAGTTTCTCACCGTACAGACCGATGTCATGGGAGGACTCCACTTGCCAGTTCCTCCTTCTTCCCGTATCCGATACTCCGTCACCTCTTACGTTCCGCAGCTCGTCGCGAACGAACGAACCGCGCAGACCCTGGCCTACCCCGATTCAATCCGTTCCCACTACCTTCAGGTTCCCATGGAGTCGCAAAAAGTTGCAGACTTGGCGCATCGCGTGACTCAGCAAGCTATGACCCCCTTCGAACAGACGCTGGCGATTCAGCAACATCTCTTGGAGAATTATCGTTACAGCCTTGAAAATGACACGGCCACACTCAATCATCCCCTCGATGAATTCCTTTTTATTAGAAAAACCGGGTACTGTGAACATTACGCGACCGCCATGGTTGTCATGTTGCGAACTGTAGGCATTCCCGCTCGTCTTGTGACTGGGTTCTTGGCGACAGAATGGAATGAATACGGAGGCTATTTTACCGTACGTCAGCGAGATGCCCATGCCTGGGTCGAGGTCTACTTTCCTTACTCAGGCTGGATCACCATGGATCCCACCCCCACCGTCAGCGCAGCAGTGACCAGCTCCCGTTGGGAGGCTTTCAGCCGACTCATGGCATCCGTTGGGTTACAGTGGGATCGCCTATTCGTCCATTATAGTGCGAAGGATCAGCTGGCAGTCGTCCGTGGAGTACGAGAAGGCAGTGATGCGGTCCGTGAGAGAGTGAGTCAGTGGACGTCGTCGGTGAGTGCCCCGATTCGTCAGGCTTTCGGCCGCCTGGCGCAGATGGCGCGGACGTTTCATCCTGGTATGTTGGGACTTATCACGGTAGTGATTGTAGTCGGGCTGGCCTTGCTCATCCTCGTGCTACGGGATAGGATTGGGCTCTGGGCCGCCACACATGTTCCCATAACGCACCCGCAGCTTGCGATCGTCCAGCTCTATACCCGCATGCTTCGCATGCTGGACAGACACGGTATGAAGAAACCTCCAGCCGCTACAGCCAGTGAATTTTCTAAACTGATTGAACGGGACTGGAGGGCAGCCAGCCCCATAGTGGCTGACGTTACTGCGCTCTATTATCAGGGACGATTTAGTCAAACTCCGCTTACTCCGGGGGAACTTTCTCGGGCAGTCGAACAGTTGGGGTGTCTGCAATCCCTCACACACACAGTTCGCTAATCCCTAATCGCTGCATCGTCTCGGTCCCGTCTGGGCCTGGCTAGGGCTGCAACCGCTCTTCATTCCTCCAATACGTTCGACGAGGAATCGGGACGGTCAGCTCTCCCAAAGTCCGATAGGAAGCCATTCGCGAGCCCATTCTTCGGGTGGGACATGGGACCGGCATGGTTCTGCTTTACCAAATTCATTGCACCCAAGGTGCTGGCTATCGCACAGGAAAAGATAGCCACGCTTGGTCGAAGCACGTGGGCTGCGAGAATAGAGGACGGAAACAAACCTCCCGCTGACTGGCGTTAGCACGAGTGCTATGGAGATAAGTACTCCGATCAGGAAACGCGATGAAGCTCCTCATCGCGTGAAGTACGGAGAAAAGGGAGGCATTGTGAGTAGACGACCGAATATTTGGAGCGGGAAACGGGATTTGAACCCGCGACCCTCGCCTTGGCAAGGCGATGCTCTACCACTGAGCTATTCCCGCTCGATCACAATTGGTCAGAGGGGTGGGATTCTACTGATGCGAGAACAAAGCTGTCAAGCAATCAAGTAGGTCCCGCTCATCATTGTTATCTTGTTACCTTCGTTACAATAGGCCAATCGTGCTACCAAGTGGTAACGCACGAATATTATTATCAAGTATTTGATTTATTGCACATTTATAGCATGAAAGCATGTCTGCACGTCGCGAATGATACAACATATACTCAGTGATATGTATCTGGGTCATTTTCGTCATTCCTAGTTGAAAGAGACTTTAAATTATAATTCAATCACTTACTTCATATCGCATAAACATGTATGTCTGCTTATTGTGGTGCGCATATTGCGTGCGCACATGTCTCACGATGATTGAATTGCAATACAAACTGACAGTCTAACCATGTTTCATCGTCCGAATGACTTGCTCGCTTTTGCATCTGGTGGCTCTCTAGAGGCTTAAACTTTACAATGTGTCCGTGACGGTGCGTGGGCTTGATGGAAGCCCTCAACTGGAGGAGGTGGGTGTAATGTTTTTGTCACGTCGGCAGTTTCTCAAAGTTTCGGTCGGGACCGTGGCCGCCGTCGCGGTGGCCGACCAGGTTCTAGCGCT
>DATNCR010000323.1:0-6043 GCA_035607135.1 Nitrospiraceae bacterium | reverse complement strand
GGAAGGCAGTGTCGAGGGCGCGCGCGGTGTGTTGTTGAATATCACCGGTGGGCCCAACATGTCGCTGCATGAGATTGAGGAGGCGGCCACGATTGTCCAACAGACAGCCGATCCAGAAGCGAATATCATCGTTGGACAGGTAATCAACCCTGATATGGGTGACGACCTGGTTGTGACGGTGATTGCGACCGGATTTGAACGGGACGAGCAATCGGCTCCTCCTGTGGGTGCGGCTCGGACTTCACGCCCCGCGCAACAGACGATGAACGGTGTCAGTCAGACGATGGGAGAACGCTCCTATGCGGAGCGACCGCTTAAAGATCTCGACCGTCCAACCTTCTTGCGGCGGATGGGAGAGGCCAGAGAGTCGATGGACAGAGTTGCGGCTGTCGCTGATGATGAGTGGGATGTGCCGACGTTTCTGCGCAAGCAGGTTGACTGATCTGAGCGGTTGGTAGGGCGAGTCGTCCTACTGGAGAGGGATCATGAGTGCACCCGTCATCACGGTTCCTGCCTTCGCGTCCGCAGGCGATAAGGTCCGACATTTCTTCGGCACGCGCAGCCATGCAGACTCGCTGACACTTGATGTCGGAGTGCCTGCTCGCCAGTCTGGGGCGCAGGGGCATGGTTGGTTGCTGTCCGTCAAGCAAGTGCATGGGACGGATGCCTTGGTTGTGGACCGTCCACTCAGCAAGACGGATCAGTTCACCGGTGGGTGGGACGCATTGGTGACCGACCAGCCCGGTGTCACTGTCGCCGTACGCACGGCGGATTGTGTCCCTGTGCTCGTACATGATTCACGCCGGCGTGTTGTGGCAGCGATTCATGCCGGCTGGCGGGGCGTGGTCGCAGGGGTTGTTCCGAAGACCATCACCCTCATGGTGACGAGATTTGGATCGAAGCGGTCGGATCTGCGAGTCAGTATTGGACCCTCGGCCGGTGCCTGCTGCTACGAAGTGGATGATCCAGTGTTGGACCAACTCCGAATGGGATTGACTGAGTGGGAATTTGCTGTGCGGGACTATCAAGGGAATAAGGCTCGGCTGGATCTCAAGGCCTTGATCCGTCGGCAAGTGGAGATGGAGGGTGTGCCTATACCCTCTGTGTCGGCCGTGAATCTGTGCACGATCTGTCATGATCAACTCTTTTATTCCTATCGACGGGAAGGCCGCGTGAATGGGACGATGGTCAGCGGGATCTGCCTGCTCTCTCCCCAATAGGGCCGGAGAAGCCGGCTCAGGCATCGGCCTGACATTGGTCGTGAGTTTCGGTACAATATTATTTCTGAATATCAGAGAGACGGTTTTGATCTCATGGTGATGGGAAAGGCTACTGATCGGCAACAGGCTCCTCTCTGCTTCAGTCGTCTAGCTGAGTTGGCGCGGCATCTCTTACGCCAAACGGTCGACACGATCTCTTCGAAGGAGTTCTCGATAGATATTTTGGAGAATGAACCCGTTGCAGGCGAAGCGGAGGTCAAGATGGTGAGACTCGGCACCGCAAATTTTGGAGTATGGCGTGCCTAGTCCGACGATTACGAGTAAGATCGCGTTTATTGGGGGCGGCCAGATGGCGGAAGCCATGATCGGCGGTCTTCTAGCAGGGCAGGTGTGTTCTGCTGAGACGATATGGGCGACAGATCCCGTTGCCGAGCGCCGCGATCGCTTAAAGGGTCAGTTCGGTGTTCAGGTTGGATCCGCCAACCCTGAGGCTGTTACCTGGGCCGATGTGGTCGTCTTGGCGGTCAAGCCTCAGATTCTTCCTGCCATACTGAGAGAGCTTGGCCCTATTTTGGCGCATCCCCTGGTCATTTCTATTGTGGCGGGGGTGACGATTCGGACAATCGCAGAACAGATGGGTGAGAGGACGCGAGTAGTCCGTGCGATGCCGAATACTCCGGCATTGGTCCGGGAGGGCATGACCGCTCTTGCGACGGGTTCTGGGGTTTCCGACAAGGATGTTCACCTGGCTCGAACGATATTCGAAACGGTCGGCCTGGTGGTGGCGGTTGAGGAACGTTTAATGGATGCCGTAACCGGATTGAGTGGCAGTGGGCCGGCGTATGTATTTCAGGCCATTGAAGCGCTCGCGGATGGGGGGGTGATGATGGGCTTGCCGCGACAGACGGCCGAACTCCTTGCAGCCCAGACGGTGCTCGGCGCGGCACGATTGGTGCTCGAATCAGGGGTGCACCCCGCTCAACTGAAAGATCGTGTGGCGTCTCCCGGAGGTACGACCATCGCAGGGCTTCATCAGCTCGAACAGGGAGGATTTCGTGCTGCGCTGATGGCAGCAGTCGAAGCGGCCACCACACGATCGAAAGAACTGGGGCGCTGATGTTTGTCGCGGGCAATGCTCTTTCGGGTATCGCGACCATCCTTGACTATGTGTTATGGCTTTATATGTGGGTGATCATTGCTCGTGCGTTGATTTCGTGGGTCAACCCGGATCCATGGAACCCAATTGTGCAATTTCTCAATCGAGCGACCGAACCCGTCTTGGCGCCGATTCGTCGATTGATCGGATTACGGATAGGAATGGATCTGTCGCCGATCATTGCGATATTGATCATCACGTTCCTGCAAATCGCCGTTGTGCAGTCGCTGAAAGAATTGGCCATGAGGATGAACTGAGATGACCATGGGGGATGCCATGAGAATTACACCGCTCGATATCCAGCAAATGGTGTTCAAGGTCGGCATGCGCGGGTATGACAAAGAAGAGGTCAATCGCTTCCTCGAAGAATTGGCGCAGACGGTCGAGTCATTGAATCGAGACAATGCCGTTCAGCGGGAAAAGATCATGTTTCTGGAACAGCAGCTCGCTGAGTTGAAGCGAACGGAGGCTACGTTGTCGAGTACCCTGCTGTCTGCTCAATCGCTGGCAGAAGATGTGAAGCGGAATGCTCAGCGAGAGGCGGAGCTCGTTATCAAGGAGGCCGAGCTGAAGGCTGGCGAGTTGATCCGTCAGGCCAGGGTTGAACTGACCGATACGCAGCGCGAACTCTTGTCACTTCAGAAACAGCGATTGTTGATGATTGAACGGTTGCGCGCGTCGTTGCGGATGTTCGAGCGTCTGTTTGAAGTGGAAGAGCAGGAAGCATTCCAGGACGCCGCGACCGCATCGGCTGAAAAACTCGAAGGAGAATCAAGTCCGGCCTTGTGACGTGTTGGATCTCGTCGACTCTTGTGCATTGATTCGGCGCTTGATTTGCTCCGCGCCACCCAGCAGCAACTTTCCCGCCCATGACACGTCTCTCGCCTATGGCAACTAGTCACGTCATCCAGGCGGCCCTGCAATCAGCCGTTCACGACGGTGTCTTTCCCGGTGCCCAACTAGCGGTACGTCTGCATGGCGAGTTGCAATGTATGGTTGCAGCCGGGCGATTGTCGTCAGAGCCTCTGGGCCTTCCCGTCCAACCCACGACTATCTATGACCTGGCCTCTCTCACGAAACCGCTGGCGACGGTCACATCCGTCTTGCTCTTCATTCAGCGCGCTCAGGTTTCTCTTGAAGATTCCGTGCAAGAGATATTACCTGAACTTGAAGGGGCGACGATCGGTCGGGTGACGGTGCGCGACCTCTTAACCCATCGTTCGGGTCTGCCCGGATGGCGGCCGTTCTATGAGCGGCTTGACGCACGAGGTCACGTCTCGGGGCTCCCTGGGGGTGATCCGTTGATCAAACAACAGGTCCTGCACATGATTCGCGACGAACCGTTGATCTATGTATGCGGAGAGCGAAGTGTCTACAGCGACCTTGGATTCATGTTGCTAGGATTTCTGGTGGAGCGTCTTAGTGGGATGGCACTGGATCTCTGGTGTGACGATGCCATCGTCCGACCACTACAGGCTGATCCACTGATGTTTTGCCCTACGGCGGGTCGAGTCCAACCTGGGATTGGCCGCCCGGCGGTCGATGCATCACGTATCGCTCCGACCGAACAGGACGAGTGGCGCCATCGCCTCTTATGTGGGGAGGTGCACGACGAGAATGCTGCGGTGATGGGTGGTGTCGCAGGCCATGCCGGGCTGTTTGGGACTGCCGAATCGGTGCTGGCCGTCTCCGGAGCCTGGCTGCGCGGCTATCATGGAAGAGAGTCAATTCTGGATGAGAAACTTGTCAGGCAATTTACGGCCCCCCAGGAATCTGCCGCGCGATCGAGTTGGGCATTGGGATGGGACACTCCGTCATCGCCGTCCTCAGCGGGATCCCGTTTCTCCGAGCGGTCGTTCGGGCATCTCGGTTACACCGGGACGTCGCTGTGGATTGATCCGCTGTGTGAATTGGAGGTGGTGCTGTTATCCAATCGGGTACACCCGAGCCGGAAGAACGAGAAGATTAAGGCCTTCCGCCCGTCTATTCACGACCTGGTCTATCGGGAGTTTGTGTCTGCGTGATTCGTGATTGTTGAGTCTACGCGAGGTCCTGGTAGTCAAGCCAGGTTTCTTTTTCGGCGAGATACTTCACACCTTTGAAGTTGGCGCGGGTTCTCAATTTGGTGAAGCCGAATCCCTGCATCAACTCGATGAGTTCCTGGACCGCAGCGGCTATGGTCGGATGCGAGTGCCCTTCAACCGTCAGGGCTTCATACATGACCTTGGCTGCGTAGCCGGAGGGTGTTCGATTGACGAGGACTGTGCGATTGAAATATCGATCGCTCGGGTCGACTCCTTCGACCTGATGTTTTTCAATCAGGCCTTCTTTTTTAAAGAGCAACGGAAGGGAACTCACGAGGACCTCCATGACGCTTAACTGGAATGGTTCAGGATCCCGATTGATTATAGGGTGGGGCCGTGCCGACTGCAAGCCGTTGACAACTGTGTAACGGCCTCCTATCATTCCCCCCCGCTGCGGTAGGCCGCTGTGTTCCGGAAGATATGAATATCCCCAACAGCCTGACCATCCTCCGTATTCTCCTCATTCCCTTCTACATTGGGTTACTGATCTACGGAAAATATGATCAGGCGCTCATCGTGCTGATCGTGGCCGGACTCACTGATGCGCTTGATGGTGCAATCGCCCGAGTGAAGAATCAGTATACACGGCTCGGGGCCGTGTTGGACCCTCTGGCCGATAAGCTGCTCCTCACCTCTGGGTTCATCACGCTCTCGATGATTCATTTGATTCCGTTGTGGGTCACCATCCTCGTGGTCAGCCGAGACGTGATACTGTTGCTGGGAACGGCTGTGGCGCACTTCACAGATGCCCGCATAGATCTTACCCCCACATTCTTGGGCAAGGGCACTACCTTTCTTCAACTGTCGTATGTTGTCATGGTCATATTCTTGAGTTCCCGTCAGATCGATCTCACCCTCGTCCTACCTCTCTTGTTCGGCATGGTTGCCTTCACCCTATTGTCCGGCTTGCATTATCTCTACCGAGGCATTCGGCACACGAGTACCATCGGCGGCTAAGGCGCTGTATTACTTGGGCCTGTGCGCCGGATCGCCTGCGCAGAGATTGTGCATTTGTTTGACAGGTTTTGGGGTGGCCAGTAGACTCGCCTGGTAGGTATTCCTCTCAGTCTACAACCGGCCAAGGTGATGGCCACATCGAAGGGTGAGTGTCGCGCATGGCTACCTTTGCGTATGTCGGACGAACCAGATCAGGTGCCGTCAAGAAGGGCGAGCTGAGTGCAAAAACCCGAGATGAGGCGGTCGATCAACTCCGCAAGCAAAGCGTCGTCGTCACCAGCCTTGAAGAAAAGAAGGGTGGTGCGGGTGGCTTCAAGCTGAGTTTTGGGTCCGGCCTCACTGATAAAGACCTGGTTGTATTTACGCGACAATTCGGCACGATGATCAATGCAGGACTGCCTTTGGTGCAGTGTCTCGAAATTCTCTCGACTCAGTCTGAGAATAAAGTGCTGCGAGAGACGATCGGAGAAGTGAAAATTCAGGTGGAGGCAGGTTCGACATTCTCGGATGCCTTACGGCGCTTTCCTAAAATCTTTGACGATCTTTACGTCAACTTGGTGCATGCGGGCGAGGTCGGCGGACTGCTCGATACGATCTTGACGCGTCTCGCACAATACATCGAGAAA
>DATNCR010000316.1:0-6511 GCA_035607135.1 Nitrospiraceae bacterium | reverse complement strand
CCTCTTTGGGATGACGGCATAACGTTGCCCCGCTTTATGAACGACGACCTTCTTCACGTGCCAAAGTCCATAGACATCATCTCCGAGTATGTTCTTAACTCGAATCACTCGTTTCCCATACTTCAGGCGTTGTCGTAGCCCACGACTGATCATGGTCCATTGGCATCCATCTTTAGGTGATGGACGCCAATGGATTCCATCGGCCATTCTCATAGCCTTTACCTCCGCCTTGATGAGCTACCGGCTGGAGGCCGCCTCGTCCTTATCGGACTGGGCTGCAAGGCCCGCATTCCTGTCGACCGGCTTTTCCATCGGTCGGCGGGCGAGGTCTTCCGAACCGATTGAGATGGTGCCTGCTATGTTCTCTTCTCCCCCGGGGTGACTCGCCGATTCGGCCCTAACCACATACTTCACCTCGCCAGGATCCCGGAAACACAGGCTGGCAGTCTCATTAGATCCCAGTTTGGCCGAATACTCATTGCGCTTTGTTAAGAATCCCATCGGTCCGCCAAAATTGCGCTGGCATGTCAGGTTTTCTGTCATGGGATTCAAAAACACCACTCGGACAGCGCCTTGACGCTTGTTGATCCAGCGAATCTCGTCGCCTGGATTGACCATCACGGATGTCGGGTCGACGGCATCACGGATGATGACGTCTTTGACTGCGCCCGTGCGCGTCAACGATGGCATACCTTCTCCGCCGATTGTTTGACAGCCCACCAGCATGAGCAGAGGAAATCCAAGAATGAGGCGTTGGACATGCATGGTTAATCCCTCCTTCTATTGAAGGTGACGAAAACTTCCCACCGTCCAGGTTGAAGGACCAGCATCACGTGACTGTGCCAGCTGCAAGACGCGCACCGAATGCATTGCTGATTGATTTGCTCATCTTTTGATAATTTCAGTACACCTTTGTAGACAACTTGTTCTCATTAATCGGACAGTCTGCACGCACCATATCGCTAGGGATCTCCCGTGATGATCGGGTATGACGCCAAGTTCACGAAAACATCAAGGTGAACGAGGAAGAAGGCTCGATGTTGGTCGGAGAAAGCTGATTTAAACTGAGAAGAGTTGGTTCGGCAAGCAATGAAGCGCAAGGAAGTGCTCAAGGCAAGAAACAGCAGCAGCGGGAGACACGGAAAAAGCGCAAACCTTCCTTTTGATCTGATCTCGGGATCGGATGCGGTTGTCGCTAGGTCCAATCACCGCTTGACCCAGCCCTCTAGAGAGCCTAAGGTACAGCAATCCCCTTACACTTGTGCTTGCGGCCTCCTCGGGAAGGCCCGACCGCCAGACACCAAATCAAAGGCGGTCCTCGATGTCTAGCTCATCACCTCTGTCCATCCGCGAAGACCTTCACAATTTTTGCCGATACTGCGAGCGACTGCTAGCCAGTGCTCAGGCGCCTGGCCATGCGCCATTCTCGCAAGATGAACTGCAGATGATCTGTCGCTACGCCAACGAAGTTGCCAAACTTGCCGATTCGCAGAGGGTGCAGAGTAATGGGAAGTCGGGAATAACAATGGAGTAGGTGGACACAAGTGCATTCGCATAACAACCCATGATCTCTCTTGTGCTGTGCTCCTCGACTTCGACACGCTTTTCCTGATTGCGTCCTACAGACTGACCGGACCCGCCCTTCTGCCACTGTCCTAGCCACTTTCCTCATTCGATGTCGCATTACTTAGCTGGAGGCATCGTTGTCGTCGTAGTCGTGGTAGTGGTCGACCTTGAGCTTGTTGGATCACTTTGGTCACTCGGTTTATCATCGGTTGTATCACTTGCTCGAGCACTGGTTTGACCGCTGCTTTGGCCGCGGTTTTGATCATTTGTCTGACCAACGGCCTGGCTGCCATGTCCCCCAACCTTGATGACTCCCGAAACGTTTTGCTCACCAGCAGTCCTAGCTGATTCCATCCTGACGGTATACCGGAACGTGCCGGCATCTCTGAAACAGATGCTGGCAGTTTCGTTCGTGCTCAGTTGGGCGGTATCGCTGGATGTCATCCACCCACCGAAATTATTCTTGCACGACACCTGCTTGTCCGACACAGGGTCAATTAAGATGACTCGTACAGGTGCGCCCCTTTTGTTGACCCACCGAACTTCATCGCCTGGATTGACAGCAATTTCCCCTGATGCCAGGCTATCCCCAATCATCACGTCTTTCACGTCACCGGTCCTCGTCACCGTGGGCATGCCCTGGCAGCCCAAAACGAGAACGCCCGCAAGACTAAGATATCGGATCGGGTTCATAGAAGTACCTCCTTTGCCATAGGTCACGACATTCACTCACAACACGTGTAATCGGCGATGAGTTGCTGACACCCAAATAATTCTACGCCTTTCAAGGGTGGCAACTGATCAAAACTGCTCACTTTCAAGCGCTTCCTACTGTGGTCACATTGGAGAACGCGCCGGGATTTGCCAATCGCACCAACCCCAACCGAAATTTACCTCCTGCTGAGCCGACGCGGCGAGAAGGCCTAATGCGTTTATATTAGTTCTTTAAATCTGAGCAATTCTGACCATACCGCAGCCTGGTGGCTAGCCATAATTGCTACTAATGAGAGGAGGAAAGAACAGATCGAACGCTGAGGTACCGCCATCTCGTTCATGAGGAGGAAATTAAGGTGGATCGACTCAAGGGAAAGTGGCTGCAGTTTAAAGGTGAAGTCAAAAAGCGATGGGGCAAGCTAATCGATGATGATTTGAGGCAGATCGAGGGGAACTACGAGAAAGTAATCGGCATGCTGCAGCAACGGTACGGGGCTAACTGTGTCCACTTGGTTCGGGAGCGGTACGGCGGGGAAAAGCACGAACTCATACAATGGGGTAGCCGGTGGCTACAACGATCTCAGCCGGAAGTCGCGAAAGAGAAGACGTGTCTAATGGGGGAGTCATCAAACAGAGAGAGCTGGATCGGCGACAAATTCACATTTCAGTTAAGGAGAAGATCATGATGCAACGCTATGGACTGATGCTCTGCACGGCTCTTGTTGCCGGGACCACGCTCATTGTGGGACTGGCGACGGCCGCGGACAAGGCCGCAGAGATGATACCGATCACGTCAGGTCTCCAGACAGTCCAGGGGGATGTGCTGAAGATTGAGGGGGATTCGTATGTAGTTAAGGATATGACCGGCAAGGAAATCCGTCTGCACGTGGACAAGACCACGAAACTGGAAGGTTCCTTCAAGGCCGGGGACAAAATCGAGGCCCAGGTGACGGAGAAGGGCCACGCATTGGGCATCACAAAACCCCTCGTAGCAGATGCCCAGATACCAGGTCCCCAGACTGTCAAAGGTGACGTGCTGAAAATGGATGGGGAGTTTTACATCGTCAAGGATATGGCGGGCAAGGAAATCCGTCTGCACGTGGATAAGACCACGGAGTTGGAGGGTTCCTTCAAGGCCGGCGACCAGATCGAGGCCCGCGCCACGGAAAAGGACCACGCATTGTCCATTAAACACGCCCAGCCGCCGAAGCTGTAAGGTGGCGAAATTTGAAATTCGATCACCGCATAAAGAATTGGGCCAGTCCTCAAGGCTGGCCCAATCCGTACCTGAAAGGTTGCTGTGTGGGCGATCAGGAGGTGCGCGACCATGCATCGGGAGCGTGAAGGAGAAACCAGATGAGTACCATCGTCATCATCGTGTTGGTGTTGTTGCTCGTTGGCGCATTGCCCACCTGGCCGCACAGCGCCAGTTGGGGATATTTCCCGAGCGGGGGACTGGGTTTGATCCTTCTGGTCCTGGTCATCCTGGCTCTGACAGGTCGGCTGTAACCTCGCAGGTCCTATCCGGTCGCGCAGCAACCTGCGCGAAAGGTACAGGCTGTGCTGCTTCACACAAAAGCGATGAACATGAAAACCACAACAATCCTCGGCATCATGCTCATCGTGCTCGGTGTCGTGGCATTTGCCTATAAAGGCATTAGCTACACGACCCGAGAAAATGTGATCGATGTCGGTCCGCTCCAAGCCACGGTTGATAAGAAAGAGGCCATTCCGCTTTCGCCCTTCGTCGCGGGTTTGGCCATCATCAGCGGCATCGCGTTGCTGATCGTTGGAGTCAAGAAAGCATAGCAAGGGTGGTTTTAAAGCGAGGGCAGGAAGGTCTAACTACTTATTAACCAACTCTGCGTCAATCGAAGAGACGTGTTTGGGGGCTGGATCTGGGTTGAACTCTTGGCGGGCGTCATTTTAGTACTGCAAGGCGATCGTCATCTTCAAACTTTGTCCATTGTAGGAAAAACTGGCCGCCTCAAACGATGGCGCCCCCAATGAGGCTTTCGCATCGTTCGAGAATCCGTATCCCTCCTTCGGCACCCCCATCAAATTGGTCGCGAGTTCCCCATCCCGATTTTCGTCATGAATCACAGCCAATGCATACGTACCGAGCGCGATGTCTTCAAAGTCGCATGTGGCCTTTGCGGCACGTACCTTGACCATCATGATGTTGGTTGCAAAGCGCAAAAACTCAGTGGGAAACCCTTCCGGTGCTTCGAACAGTGCGCAGGCCACTGCCCCGATGCTATTGCGGATGCCCAGGATCTCCACATGTATTCCCGGCTGTGATGGCTGAGCGGAGCCGACTGTACTGACAACAGACATCACTATGAGTTCCGCGAGACAGAGTAACTGTGCAAGGGATCGTGGCGTACGGCTGTGCTTGTCCATCGGGGTGATGCGTGCTTGGTGCACGTTCATCTAATGGTCGCTCGTATCATGTACTTCGTCTACCCTGCAGGGCCCTAGGTTCAAGCTCAAGCGTTGCCCCGACATGTGCGGCATAATTCGAATAAAATAGAGCATGACGATCGAACTGATCACCAACTTGCTCACCACCACGGCGAGGAAGTGGTGGGATGATAATCCATGGCGATTAAGTGCCGCCCTGTCATATTACACGCTCTTTTCTCTCGCGCCACTCTTGACGCTTGCTGTAGCCGGAGCGGCAACGATCGTTGATGAAACGGTCGTGCAAGAAGAGCTACTTCGTCAGTTACAAGAGCTTATCGGGGGGAAAGGGGCGAATGCCCTGACCCCCATGTTGCACAGCGCCGGTCATCCTGTTCACGGCACCCTCGCCACTTTGATTAGTCTCATTACTCTATTGATTGTCTCTATGGGCATGTTCAGCGAGCTGCAGGATGCGCTGAATTTCATTTGGCGGATTCCAGGGCATCGACGGAGTTCTGCGCTGTGGGGACTGCTTAGAACCCGACTCTTCTCGTTTTTGCTGGTCATCGGAACAGGTCTCCTTCTTTTCACTGCCTTAGTCTTGAACGTCGTGATGGTTGCAGCAGCCAAATTTATTCACAGGGAGATGCCCGAGCCCCAAGTCATTATGACTGTGATCGATATCATGGGTTCTCCGGCGGTAATGGCCGTATTGTTCTCACTGATGTTCAAAATCCTGCCTGAAGGGCATATCGCTTGGCGGGATGTCTGGATTGGAGCCATTGGCACTGCCGCTCTGTTTACGTTGGGAAAGTGGGCAATCGCGCTATATCTTGGAGGGCCGGCGCTGACCTCAATGTACGGAGCCGCCTCTTCGCTGATGGCGATCTTGGTGTGGGTCTATTACTCCGCCTTGATTTTCTTCCTAGGTGCCGAGTTTACCTACGTGTATGCGCATCAGTTTGGCTCGCAGCGTCCTGCCACACGCAGTAAGGCTGCAAATATGGAAGTGGAATAGGGGAGCCAACGACGATGATTGGAGCTAAATTGCTCAAGGATGGAAAAGAGGCGGCATTCAGTGGTTCCTGACTCATCTTCGCGATCACCCTTTCTTCCAGAATCGCGACGACGGCTTTCTTGCCCTCCTGTAAGACCACGGATAGCTTGACCTTGCCCGCCTGGATATAGAACACGGCATCCGCTGAATCCCCTTGGGAAAAGATCGTGTTTGCTGACTCGGGAATGGTCAGTTTTATACAGTTTCGCTCCCGCCCCCCGCTCTACTATGCCCACATGATCACAAGGGTTCTCACTAGTGCTTCATTTTCAGTCCCGTACTTACTGATTCTTCTATCTCACTTACTGAGGCAATAAAGGAGCCGCATATGAACCCTTCAAAGAATAATGGAAACTTGAGGGCAGACTTTGGCTCTCAGGAAATCGAGGTCAGCGCGGAGCGAGCGGCACATGCCATGCTGCAGCAGCGGAACCGCTTACTCGAACGGCAACTCACCGAGCGCACTCAGGAGTTAGGTCGTTCCCTGGTGGATCTCCGGTCCCTGGCGACCGCGCTCGATGCTGCGGAGCAGCGTGAACGCACGCGCCTCGCAGCAGAGTTGCACGACTACCTGGCGCAGTTGCTCGTGCTAGGCCGTATGAAAATCGAACAGCTGGAGCGACTCTCTGTACCTCCAGCAGGCGATGGGATGGTCCGAGAAGTCGACCAGGTGTTGAGCCAAGCCTTACAGTATTGCCACACCTTGATGGCCGAGTTGAGTCCACCTATCCTGCACGAACAAGGACTGGTCGCGGGGATTCGAGCGCT
>DATNCR010000314.1:0-6572 GCA_035607135.1 Nitrospiraceae bacterium | reverse complement strand
CAATCCACTTTGATGTGCCAGTTGCTCAGTGAGGATCTGTTGGGCTTTTGTTTGGAGTTCATCGACTAACTGAGCCATGATCACGGGTTCAAATTCTGAAGAAGGATCATCAGAAAAGGAATGAATTTGTGTACTCTTGGGGAGAGGGCCCTCAAGAATCACAGGGCCGACCACAACCTTGAGGGGTGCGTCGAGAGGAGCAGATGTGGTCCCACTCAAGCTACTGCATCCCCCGAACAGAAAGCACAGGCTCATCACCGTAGCGGGCAGTATGCCAACCGTGTTTCTCGGGTTGTCGTATGTCACGTGCATCTCCGGCATCCTTTCAGCAACCATGGCTCTTTCAAAACTCATGGCCTACTCGTGCAGAGGCGCGATTGAATGCAGCTGCTTCAACCGGGTATAGCCACAAGCCATGCCCATGCGATGGTTCTAGGAGGACGTTGTGTCAGGGACGTGTTACTAGCTGAGAGGAGGATGGAAGAGTAAGAACGGGGACACGAGCGGAGATATGACAGGGATACCACGCGCAATGAAGGAAACCGGATGGGAAGGCTGAGGCACACCAGATGGAATTGAAACAAACACCATATGGCATGGGCACCCGTCCTCTGCGAGCGCTCCAGATCCCATAGTGACATCAGTGATCTGGGGAGTATCACACACGCTACCAGCCAGAGGGGCAATCCGCCACTCCTCCAGACAACTGAGTCCTGTGAGCTGCACACCTAGGAGCAGGATCAATCCAATAACAAGCCGTTGGCTGGTGTGTCTCTGCATCATCGTCTCATGAATGTGGCTCTATCTCATTGCAGATCGCGCGATGCCCTCTTCCAAAACCCGTTTCAAATTGTAGCACGCTAGGATGGTCGTGGTCGAATCGTGGCAGAACTATCGTGTTCGAGCAGGGCAGTGAACTGGACGACTGAGCCGATTTTTGAAGCCGAGCCGCTTGAAATTAATATTAGTCCGATGCCGTCGAGTGGTGTGCGAGGTCGTTGTCGAGGGTGGCCCAGGAGATGTTGCGGGCGACCCGAGCGAAGAGTTGGTGCAGGAAGGGATTGCGGTGCTGGCAATAATTGGTGAGAGGAATGAGTCGATGTCCAAGATCGAGTTTCGCACGATAGACTGTTTGACCGCTCTGAAAATCGGTCGCACCGATGCGAGAGGCCCAGTCGATGGCCTGCTCCCAAAGACGAAAATAGAGGAACCAGTTACCGTCAAAGCCATAATCCAGGCCGATGAACTTATTGACGACCCGGGGGCCGATGCGAAAGCAGAGCATGAAGGCCACGAGTTTGCCGGTTTGAGGGTGGCGCAGCAGAATGAAGTGGGAGACGTCTTCAGCGGCGATAAGCTGAAAGAACCGAGGTGTGAGGAGTTCGAATTTCGTTTTTCCCTTCTGATAGGTTTGCCAAAAGAGGGCAAAGATCTCATCGAGAAGCAAGGGATCGGGACGCTGGAGCACCGTCACGTGAAGGTCCCCTAATTCCTTGCTGCGTCGGAGCTTGCTGCGAAGGTTGTAGCGGTTGTGGGAAGTGAGGGTTTGCAGATAGGGGCTAAACCCATCTCCAGGAAGGGGCAGACGAGTGCCGGGGTAACTCACGACTTTGAACAACCCTCGGCTCGCGCACAACGACTCCAGTGCTGTGGATGCCGTGTCGGGAAAGTCCTTCCAGACGATCATCGAGGCGCCAACCTGGCGAGCGCGGAGAGAGAGGGCATCGTGGATAATTGGACCTACCTCCGCTAAGACGACTCCAGGCAGTAAGCCGACCGTTCCCTCATCACTGCAAGGGGAGCCCACAAACAGGGTGCGTTGATAGCGCAGACGTGGAATCACCCTCCCAGCAATCCGCAGAAGACGGGCAATCATGGGTGGGGCAACAAGATCGATGGGGACATCCATGAGGAATACAGGTGCGATGCCAACTGGATCGAAGCCTCGTTCGATGATCGCATAGGCAAAGGTGAATTGGGACTCCAGGCCGCTCCGATCAAGCGTCCTATACCACCACGGGCCTTCCAAGGGCGGTGCGAAACAACGTGCCCAGAGCTCCAATGGAATGTCCTCAACAGATGACACCCAGCGAACGGAAAGCGGTGCAGTTGGCTGCATCAGCTGAATCCAATCATGTCCACGCTGCCCAGAATTAAACCTAAGCCAATCTATTGTTCGAAACCGACCTGTTCCACTCTACCTCTCCAGCACCGAACATATATGCATGAAGTCGTCTTCGTCCAGCCATGGGCTGTTGGAAATGGTCAGCATGCGCGCCGCAAAGTCGCGTGCATTGGGGGTGACAGCATTGCGACACATGGAAGCAAGATAGGGATAATCAGGCAAGGCATGGATGTACAGCCTGGTCACGCCCAGCCCTATATGCCAAAGACGTGCAAGCGCATTGTCCCGCGCCTGCTGCGTCGGCATCAACACCTGTAAGAACGGCCACGTGCCAATATTACCCGCAACATCATCCATCACGCTGACGCCGGGAATTGTGGCCAGCCGGAGTTTTCTGCGCTTCGCTTGGACAGCCGTTGCATCCAGAAACGCCGGCAGCCGCTCCAGTGCACTGGCGCCGATCATTTTGCGCCAGGCGCCAACCCGGTGCAGAGGGATGTCTGCAGAACAATCATCGCCGACCGCCTCGATCAACTTGCCTTTCCTGAGCTTGCGCCGTAGCGGCAGACCATAGACAAGCCCCAACCCTGAAGGTCGATACAAGGCGATATAGCCGACGAGTTCCAGCAACCGCCGGATTTCCCAAACAAGGTGATAGGGTGCGATCTCCGCACCTGTTGCACGCAGTTGCTGGCGCAGATCTCCGTCACGTGCGACCACCACACCGCCGCCGTAGATCGTCAACCCCTTGCCTACCCCCAGACTGTAAAACCCCATGTCGCCAACGCTGCCGACGGGCTGCCCCTGCCACCTTGCACCCAGGGATTGTGCCGCATCCTCCACCACACAGGCTCCCACACTTTTAGCAATGGCTGCCGCGGCAGCGAGATCGGCCACCCTCCCGCCAAGATGGGTGGGAATGACCGCCAGCGTGTCTTCGTCGCACACTGCTGCGAGTGATTCCGGACATAGATCAAAATGGTTCCTGCGCGTATCGCAGAGCACGGGTTTTAGGCCGCAATGTGCCACGGCTAGCGCCACCAGAGGACACGTATAGGCAGGGATGACCACGGAACGCCGGCTGCTCGTACGCTGAAGCGTCACAAGCGCAACGATGAGGGCAGCAGTGCCGGAGCATTCGATCTGTGTATCCGGCTGGCACAGGAATGCAGCCAGTTTTTGTTCGAGCGACGCACCTGACGGCATAAGGTCGCGCCAGGATAGCGGCAGACCCGCCGTCGGCGACACTTCCCGCATTCCGTCAGTCATGCGACTGCCTGGCCTCACTTAAGCTCAAAAACACGATACCCAGTATAATGCTGAGCGCGCCCACCACCTGCATGACCGTGAGGTGTTCGCCGAAATAGGTGACGGAAATAACCAGCACAAACACAATCGCAAGATGTGAAGCGGCAAACGCAGGCCCTACCGGCGCGCGTTTCAACAGCGTCATCCAGGCAATGAAAGAGCCGATGTACCCAATTGCGGCAACGTAAATCCATGGATTATGGAGTACGACTAGCAGCCATTCAATCTTCGGGAGAAATTCACCGGCGTGGGATGACGACAGTTTGAAGGACACTTGCGTCAGCGTGTCAAACAGCATCAGTGCACCAAAGCCGATCAGGTAGAAATAGCGTGTTCTCATGCATACACTCCCACGAGTACCACGCCGAGAATGATGAAAATCATTCCCAGCATGCGCATGGGGTCCAGCAATTCTCGGAACAACAGCCTGCCTGCAACCATGATGGCAACCATGTTGATCGTACCGAGCAATACGCCGCTCGAGAGCGGCAGGATCGACAGCAGCACCAGCCATAGGACGAACTCCAGACAGAAACACACAATACCCACCCAGAGTGGAATGGAAGACAGCATTTTCTTCCAGCGATGCCACTCGGACTCGTGCTCGGTGATGGCGGCAGACTTGAATGCCATATGCCCTACCGTATCCACCACGATATTCATGATCCAGACAAGGATGGCGAGAGTGGACAAAACAGAGTTACCTACTTCTAATTGGAGAGTGGAAGAAATCCGGTAGAGCATAGCCGACACAAAGGCCGCCATCAGCCCAATGCCAGGTGCCTCTGGACACCGACGGCGGGTCGGGCGGATGTTCCGACAGCGAACTCCCCGCACAGTTGGACGACTGCATCAAAGGCGATTGCCCTATTAGAGCGAGCCAGACTGTTCGACGCTGTCGGTTCGGTAGAGGAATATTGGAGAGAATCGGCTTGGCCATAAGGAACAAACAGCCGCACAACCGGCAGTAGAGGGAGCGTAGCGGTTCCTTATAATGATAATTGGAAAACTGTCGGCGAAGCAAACCACAGGATAGAGGATGCCGTCAAGTTCGACGTGCGTGAAGACGTTTAGTAGTTTGGGGAAGTAAATCCTTAACCCCATGATCATCTGTCCAGCCTAGTTTCTAACAAAAAGCTCATTATCTACCAATTAATGTGATAATGTGATATGGTTCGATGGTGAGCGTGTAGTACTCTGACAGTGAGAGTCCCATCGTCACCCTCCGAAGTAATCTGCGACTTCTGTTTGTCTGAGTAACGGGGCAAGCCTTCTTAATGACGTCAGCGTGTGACATTCTGTGAACCTTCGACTGTCACAGTATCAAAACGATCGTTGGCCAGGGTGCAGCATCCTGGCCCTCGTGATGGTATTCTTCGTTCTGCCGTACATTGCTGACGTTCCTTACTTGGACGACCAGGCCGCAGCCCATGATGCAGAACAGAATTCAAAGGTTGAGGGGCAAACCGGACCGAAGTATGAAGAGGTGACTCCGCTTCTTGACGATGTTCACAATGATTCTGTAGTTGGACACGGTCTTACCCCACAGGATGTCTATAGTCGGATTGCGTATCCGACGAAAAGACCCCTCTCTTCTCAGCGTCTTTTTCATGCCTCGCTCATCTCCAGGCCTCCGCCCATCGCTTAGCCGTTTCAGCTCTTCAATCTCGCAGTGGAACAGAGACCTTCGTGATGTGCTGGAGTGATTCGAAGATCTCGTCCTCTGCACGGCGGTTCCCTTTAGCGACAAGGATCAGTTGCAACATAATCAAGCCACGCAAGCCACGAGGCAAAACACACTACGTCTGCGCCGGCGTACCACGGCGACCGAAGTGTTTTGTGATTTCGATGGGACCATCACCCGGGTCGACGCCACCGACGCGGTACTGGAGGCATTCGCCTTGCCAGCCTGGCGTGACTGGGAACAGCGATGGGTGAATGGCGAGATCACCAGCCAAGTATGCCTCTCCCGCCAAATCGAACTGATCCAAGCGGATCGAGACACGCTCATCCGGTTTGCGGACAACCTCCCGATTGATGAGGGGATCATTGCGCTCGATCAACGCTGCACAGAAGAAGGCGTCCCTCTCACCATTGTGAGTGACGGAATCGATCTGCTCGTAGAAGCCGTCTTACGTCGGCACAATCTCTTGCATCTCCCGGTCTATTCGAATCATCTTCGTTGGGATCAAGCCGGCAGGCCCTCACTCAGCTTCCCCTTCGCTGTGCAAGAGTGTGAGAGTGGGGCCGGCACCTGTAAGTGCGCATTAACGCGATCCTCGGTTCTCTCGCCCTCCCGGACGGTCTACATCGGAGACGGCCGATCAGATCAGTGCGTATCAGCCAAGGTGCAGACCCTGTTTGCCAAAGGGATACTCCGGACATGGTGCGAGTCCCAGGGGATTACCTATCTTCCGTTCGAGACACTCACTGACGTGGCCGAACAGATCTTTTCCAAGGAGACGCATATTCCATGAAACCTCTTCCGATGATTCACGTCAGCGAAGAAGCACTTCGCGAGAAGGAGGCGAAATATTGTTCGCACGGGGACACCGTGCACTATTCGCCGGTGCCAAAATTCTTTCAGGGCTGCGAGGGCAGTTTTCTCTATGACCGTGAGGACAAACCGTATCTCGACCTACAGATGTGGTACTCGGCGGTCAATTTCGGCTATCGCAACACAACGATTATTGATGCCCTCAAAGCACAGCTCGATCGATTGCCCCAACTGGCCTGCCAATACCTCCACGAAGAAAAAGTGTTGCTGTCGGAGAAGCTCGCAAAAGAGTGCATGCGCGCATTTGGTCTGGAAGGGCGAATTCAGTTCAACGTGGGAGGGGCGCAGGCGATCGAGGACTCCATGAAGCTTGTTCGCAATGCTACCGGCAAGAGTCTATTCATGGCCTTCACTGGCGGCTACCATGGACGGACACTTGGTGCGTCAGAGATTACCTCCAGCTATCGGTACCGCCGTCGCTACGGTCATTTCTCGAGTCGCGCACACTTCGTGCCCTATCCCTACTGTTACCGTTGCCCGTACGGTAAAAAATTGGACACATGCGACTACTACTGTGTCAACCAGGTCGAGCGGCTGTTTGAAACGGAGTACAACTCGTTCTGGGATACGAAGGCCAATGAG
>DATNCR010000308.1:0-2222 GCA_035607135.1 Nitrospiraceae bacterium | reverse complement strand
GGCAGAAGGGTTCGACGAGGAGCTGGGCTTTCAACGGACGCACGAGATCGTGCCGGTACACCCGACCGACCGGTTCCGTCCCAATACCCCTTCGGTCTTCATTGTGTTCCGCCTCCATCAGCATTATCAGGGATTCAAGGTCTTCGGGCGCTGCTTCCCGGAAGCGGTAGCCGGCCTCGATCCCACCGTGATGATCGGACAGGATGCCATGCACATTGCGCTGGAAGACGACAGCGGCTACCTCACACTCTCCCCTCCGCAGGACGTCTGGAAGCCCGGCCGATACAAAGTGGAGATTCACGTGGGGGAACAGGTGAACGAGACGAGTCTGATGGGCAGCATGCGTTTCACCATTCTGGAGGAAAAGCCATAGGGGGATGGGTCAGAAGGGCACGATCTGCAAGCCAGTCGATTCCGGATCGTTCAATGAAGCCCGCGAGTCGAGCTCTCGCATATCTTGCCCAGCTCGCCGCTCCCGCTCCTCGGGCCTGTTGTGTAGACCACGCCGCATGGTTTGACGCTCCCTTCGGCATTCTGTAGAATGCCGAAGGGATTGTATGGTTCCCCTTCTGTGTCAGGAATATCTACCCCGCATGACCGTGCCATCCCATCCATGGGCTTCCGTCATCGTCCCTATCAAGGATGAGCGAGACAATCTCGTTCCACTGACTGAACAATTGCTTAAAGCGTTGGAGTCCTGTGACGAATCGCGCTCAGCTCCCTTCGAAATCCTCTTCGTCGACGACGGCAGCACGGACGGAAGTTCCGACCTGCTCGATCGGCTGGCTGCGGACTATCCGAGAGTGCGCGTCTTGCATTTCGATCGCAATTATGGTCAATCATCGGCATTCGACGCGGGATTCAAATACTCGACCGGCGATCTGGTCATCACGATCGACGGCGACCTCCAGAATGACCCGGCTGATATCGGCACACTGCTGCCCCATGTGAAAACGTTCGATCTCGTGTGTGGGTGGCGGACAAACCGACATGACAACCTCGTGCGAACAGTGTCATCGCGAATTGCCAATGCCGTGCGTGGCGCGGTCACCAGCGATCGGGTTCACGACACCGGTTGCTCGTTGAAGATCTTCCGCCGTGCCGTCGTGGACAAACTGCAACTGTTCAACGGCATGCATCGGTTTTTCCCCGCGCTGGCGCTGATGCACGGCTTCACGGTCACCGAAGTGCCCGTGCGCCATTATCCCCGCGCGCACGGCCTGTCGAAATACGGTGTGGGGAACCGCCTCTTCAAAAGCCTCTACGACCTGATCGCCGTACGCTGGATGCAAACTCGAGCGCTGCGGTATACATTCCGCAACAAGTGACGGACAGGCCGAACCAGTGAAAAGGCGAGAGATGGACGACACACAAGATTCCATGGACCTTGAGCATCGGCAACCTTGCACGTCCTGCGTTCATCGCTCGTCTCGCCCCTCTCACCTGACGACTCCATGATGACCATCACGATTGAACATATCTGGCTTGCCATCGGATTTCTCGGGCAAGGGCTGTTTTTCGGCCGCTGGGTGATCCAATGGATTGCCTCCGAGAAAAAGGCGGAGAGTCAGGTCCCTGTCGCGTTTTGGTATATGAGCCTGATCGGCGGGCTCATCACGCTCGCCTATGCGATCTATCGAAAAGATCCGGTCTTCATCGCAGGACAGAGCATCGGGTCTCTCGTCTATATTCGCAACCTGATGCTGATTGCACGCGCGAGCCAGGCGAGCCAGCCGGCCAGCCCCTCTCCTCCACGAACATAACTCTTTGAGATCATACATTCTCAACGTATGCGGTCAGCACACGCTCCGAACACTTCTATGATCACGACCGACCGTTCACATCATGCTGTACTCCTTCTGGCCCTCCTCCTGCTCTCGGGACTGTTGTTCTTCTTGGGACTCGGCGAGATGGGCCTGACCGACCAGGACGAGGGACGAAACGCCGAGGCCGGGCGTGAAATGTTCGAATCGGGGGATCATCTCACACCGAGGTTCAACGGTGAGCTGCGCGTGGCGAAACCGGTCTTGATCTATTGGTTGATGGAACAGTCGTATCGCCTGTTCGGTGTCAATGAGTTCGCCGCACGATTCCCCTCCGCCCTCTTCGGTGTGGGCTTGATCCTAATCCATTACCTGTTTCTTGTACACCAGCGTAATCGAACCGTCGCACTCTTCGGCGGCTTGATGCTCTTACTCAACCTGGAAATCCTTGGGCTCGGA
>DATNCR010000304.1:0-5729 GCA_035607135.1 Nitrospiraceae bacterium | reverse complement strand
GGAATCCCGGAGTGCCGATGTGGATTGGCCCTGTATGAGGTAGGACCCATTTCTAGGTAAGCTGTTTGAATGCGGCGTCGAGGCGATCCATTCCTCGGACGATCGTCTCCATACTGGTCGCATACGATAATCGAATGTGTTGGCTGCTTCCAAATGGCTCACCCGGAACCACCGCAACCTGAGATCCCTGCAACAGGTAGTTCGCAAGGTCGGTCGGAGTGGCGATGGTTCCGCTTGAACTCTGCCGTCCGAGCAGCCCACTCACGTTGGGAAACGCATAAAATGCTCCACTGGGCATTCGACAGCGAACGCCCGGCATCGCATTAAGGCGATCGACTATAACGCGCCGGCGCCGATCGAATTCCGCGACCATCTTTTCCGTAAATGCATCACCTTCGCGCAAGGCTACAACGGCAGCCTTTTGGGAAATCGAACAGGGGTTGGAGGTACTTTGGCTTTGAATGTTTGCCATCGCGGTTAACAGGTCTTTCGGGCCGGCTGCATAGCCGATGCGCCAGCCGGTCATCGCGTAGGCTTTCGAGACGCCATTGATCACGACGGTACGAGCGGCGACCTCCGGCCCTAACGAGGCGATGCTGGTGTGGGTCGCTCCGTCGTAGAGCACCTTTTCATAAATCTCATCTGAAATCAGCAGGAGATCCCGACGGAGAGCCAGCTCGGCAAGGCGTTCGAGCGTCGTGCGATCGTAGGTCGCTCCGGTTGGATTGCACGGGCTATTGAGGATAATCGCCTTCGTACGTGGTGTGATGAGCCGTTCCAACTCATGGGAATCAATGGCGTACCCATCCTCTTCCCGGGTCGGCAAGAAAATCGGCGTGGCGTCGTTCAGCAAGGTTTGGTCGGCATAGGAGACCCAATAGGGAACGGGAATGATCAGTTCGTCGCCCGCTTCGAGGAGTGCTTCGGCAAGATTATAGAGTGAATGTTTGGCGCCACAGGAGACCAGCACTTGAGATTTCTCATAGCGGAGTCCTTGTTCCGCATGAAGCTTATCGATAATTGCTTGGCGCAGCTCATCGATGCCGGATGAGGGCGTGTATTTCGTAAATCCCGCACGAATGGCGGCTTCGGCGGCGGCTTTGACCGGTTCCGGGGTGTCAAAGTCCGGTTCTCCGGATGAGAAATCGGCCACGTCGATGCCACGTGCGGCCATGGCCTTTGCGGTTGCTGCCATGGCTAAGGTGGGGGAGGGGGTAATGCGCCCCGCTCTTGCAGCGAGCTTCATAGTTTCAGACTCCTGATACGTTCCTGCAGTTGGCGCGCAACTTCGGGGTGGAGAAACTCCGTGAGCGACCCGCCGTGGTTGGCCACGTCTTTAATGATGGTTGACGAGAGATAGGAGTATTCTTCGCTGGGCATGAGGAATACGGTCTCAACCTGTTTGGCGATTTTCCGATTCATGAGGGCCATCTGAAATTCATGTTCGAAGTCCGAAATCGCCCGCAAACCACGAATAATTGCATGACCACCGTATCGCTGAACATAGTCCACAAGTAAGCCATCGAAATGGGTCACTTCGACCTGTGTCAGCTTCTCCATCACGATACGAATCATCTCCAGCCGTTCGGTCAAAGTGAAGAGTGGATGCTTGGACGGATTGGGTGCGACGGCCACGACAACTTTGTCAAACACGCGCAAGCTTCGGGTGATGATGTCGGTGTGCCCGTGGGTAATGGGGTCGAACGTTCCCGGATAGATACCAATTTTCATGACGCGCTCGGTTCCGAGGTCGAGACACTATATAAATAGAGTGCTGTATCGCCATACAGGTATCGCCGCACAAGCGAGGCATGGTCGATCAATGTCGGCATCTCAGTGCGGGAGTCTTGTTCGATCATCACCGTAGCATGCTCCGACAACAGACCGGGCCTCCAGACATGGGTCACAATTTCCAATTCCTTTAGAGCGGCATAAGGCGGATCTGCAAACAGTATGTCGTAGGGACCACCCCAGCATTCTTTCTGATCGAGGAAAGCGGCGGTCTTTTCGATACGAATCTGAACTCGGTCAAGTAGCTCACAGATCTGTAGATTTCTCCGTAACAGCCGCACGGCCTTGGGGTCTGATTCGACAAATGTGACGGATGTGGCTCCTCGGCTCAGTGCTTCGATCCCGACAGCTCCCGTACCTGCATACAAATCAAGAAAGCGACCTCCTACTACATGGGCTCCGAGAATTGAAAAAATGGCCTGGCGAACTTTGTCAGAGGTGGGACGCAGTGCAGTCCCTTCTGGCCCACTTAAGCGGCGTCCTCGGTGAGACCCGGCAATAACACGCATACTTTCAGGTGAGAGACATTTCTAGAGCAGATGAATCTAACATAGCGTTTTTGAAGGGGTCAAGGTGACTGTGGTGAAACGAGGTGTGAGCGTACGAAATGGCGCCGATGTGGGAGTTAGAAAAGCTGGAGAAAAAGTAATGGAAGTGTTTTGACGACTTTTGAGCTTGTGCCTATAATGCCGCCTGGTGATCCGGTGGCGCAATACATGCGGGACGCATTAGAACAACACGGTCGATCATCCATCGATGTTGAGAGGGTCGAGTACTCTGTAGATCATTCGCAAGTATTCTATGGGGTCGCCACTGTCTGCGGTTTGCGAGCGGCCAAGCTCTTCCGCCGATTATTTGAAATGGTGCGATCAATGATGGCTCCGCAGTTGATGCATTTCCACGCGTAGAAAATTAGGAAGAAATCTGAGAATCGCTCAAGCATCATGAGGCCTTTGCACTTCGGACATTCCATTGAATCCTCCCAGGGTGTCTGTGTACTGCTGCGGCACTCCAAAGCAATTACTGCACCAATTTCGTGCCGTACGTAATTTCAACAGTTTAGGGGGTACGTATTTGTTAGCAAGGGGCACCGAGGGAGGAAGCTCTAGTACCAAAACGTTCAGAGTGTCACTTTTTGTGCAGAGGGGATGAATGGCCAGCAAGAAAGGAGGACTAAGCATCACGCAATGGCCTGAAACAGAACGGCCGCGCGAACGATTGCTGACCCAGGGCCCACAGACATTGACCAATGCTCAGCTCCTCGCCATTCTCCTGCGGGTTGGTCGTCACGGGTCTTCAGCCGTACAAGTCGGGATGGATGTTCTGGATAGACTCGGAGGTGTGGCCGGACTTGCGCAATGCGGAATCGGAGAACTCTGCGCGGTTCCAGGTGTGGGGGAGGCCAAAGCCGCTCAACTGAAGGCCGCGCTTGAATTGGGGAAGCGCGCCCTTGCTGGCCCGCTGACAAAAGGAACAAAAATTACATCGAGTCGTGACCTCTTTACCCATTATCATCCGGCCTTGCGCGACCTGCGTCACGAAGTCTTCAAAGTCATTTTACTGGATGCCAAGCATGCCATCATGCGTGACGTGACAGTATCCGAAGGCAGTTTGACGCTCAGCATTGTCCATCCTCGCGAAGTCTTTACCCTCGCGGTACGAGAATCCGCTGCAGCAGTCATTTTCTTGCACAATCATCCGAGCGGGGATCCGACGCCGAGCCGAGAAGACCGTGTGCTGACGGCGCGATTGGTGTCGGCAGGGGAGGTGCTGGGGATTCGGGTTCTTGATCATCTCGTTGTTGGCGATGGACGCTATATCAGCTTTGCGGATCAGGGCTGGCTGACGAGCCAGGATTCCGACGTATGACCGAAGGGAGAGTCGCGATGTAATCAGGCCATTTTACTGCCGGAAGATGTGACCGTCTTCCGGTTTTCATGAGGAGGGACCCCATGAACGAACAACGCGCGAAGTCACTCAGAAATGTGGCCATGATCTCCAGTGCCGGTGCCGGGAAAACCTCGCTGGCTGAAGCCATGCTCTTTGCCGCCGGCGCTGTTCCTCACCTCGGGTCGATCGCACAAGGTACGACCGTCTCGGACTTCGAGCCGGAAGAAATGCACCGACGCAGTTCTGTCAGTACGAGTCTCCTCCATTGTTCCTGGAATCAGACCACTATCAATCTTATCGACCCGCCCGGCGCACTCAGTTTGCAGGGGGAAACCATTATGGCGCTCCGGGCAGCGGATGCCGTGATCCTCATTGTACGTGCCTCATCAGGGATTCGGAGCGAACTCACCAGAGCCTGGTCTCGAGTCAAAGCCCTCGGTTTGCCCTGTCTTCTGTTCCTCAACGAACTGGACAATAATGGGGTCTCCCTCGACGAGGTTGTCACGATGTGCCACCGCGATCTTGGAATCATGCCATTGCCGATGTCGTTGCCATTCAGAAATGGTGTCCAGCTTGAGGGGGTGCTGGATCTTACTCAACAGCGCGTCATGACTTCTCGTACGGACGTGTCCACGGTCCAGCAGCTGCCGATACCTGACCATGCAAGTACGGTGGTGGGGGATGCACGGAAGCGTATTCAGGAGGCGGTGGCCGAGCGTGATGATCGGTTACTGGAACAGTATCTCGCTGCGGGGGAATTGGCACAGGAAGACCTCATCAATGAACTTCGACTTGGTGTCCAAGCCGGCACGATTCTCCCGCTTTACAGTGGTTCGGCTCTCAAGAATATCGGGACCGTCCCGTTTCTGAATGCGATCGTCGATTTCCTACCCTCGCCGATGGACCGGGCGGCGAGAACTTCGCTGGAAGGCCTGCATCCGGATACGGGAGAAGCGGGGAGCCGGCGTGCCGTTCACGAGGCCCCATTTTCAGGGATCGTCTTCAAGACGTTGATTGACCCGTTTGTCGGACGGCTGTCGTATATGCGGGTCTTGTCGGGCATTCTTCACGCAGACTCGACGGTCTTCAACAGTTCCCGGAGAAGCAAAGAGAAAAGCGGACATCTCTATACGGTGTTGGGAAAAAAACATACAGCCGTACCTTCGGCAGGAGCTGGCGAGATCGTGGCAATTGGGAAATTGAAAGATACGCAAACCGGTGACACGCTCTGTGACGAGCATGCCCCCATCTGTTATCCGAAGACACCGCTTCCGCGGCCGGTGTTGTCCTTTGCGATTGAGCCGAAATCCACGGCCGATATTGAAAAAATAAGTCTCGGCCTGCATAAGTTGATAGAAGAAGATCCCACGCTTGAATTTTCGCGACATGCCGACACCAAGGAGATGGTGTTAAGCGGGATGGGCCAGTTGCACATCGATCTTGCTCTCGAAAAGCTGCGGCGAAAATTCGGCGCGGAAGTGGTGCTGCATATGCCGAAAATTCCGTATCGCGAAACCATTCGTGCCACAGCACAAGCCCAGGGGAAATATAAGAAGCAAACAGGAGGACATGGCCAGTACGGTGATTGCTGGCTGGAGCTTGCACCCCTGCCACGCGGAGAAGGGTTCAAGTTTGAGAACAAGGTCGTAGGCGGAGCGATTCCACGCAATTTTATTCCGGCGGTGGAGAAGGGGGTGGCTGAAGCCATGCACCACGGGAGCTTGGCGGGGTTTCCCGTCGTGGATTGTCGGGTAGCCGTGTACGATGGGTCGTACCATGCGGTGGATTCATCAGAGATGGCGTTCAAGATTGCGGGGTCGATGGGGTTCAAGAAGGCGTTGGAGACGGCCCATCCCGTCCTGCTGGAACCCATCATGACCGTAGAAGTCGTGGCGCCGGTGGATTATATGGGGGGGGTCATCGGGGACTTGAATGCGCGACGAGGGCGGATCCTCCATGTGGAGGCAAAGGACCATACTGAGCAGATCACAGCCCTTGCCCCCATGGCGGAGCTGCTCACATACGCCACGGCGCTGAATTCCTTAACG
>DATNCR010000299.1:0-3768 GCA_035607135.1 Nitrospiraceae bacterium | reverse complement strand
CGAATCCGATTTTCGTCAACATGCCGTCTCTCACAAAGGGGCGGTCGGCTTGATGCAGCTGACGCCGGCTACCTCGGCCAGGTTGCGCGTGAACGACGCCTACGACTCCATACAGAATATCCGCGGAGGCGCCAAGCAGCTACGGCATCTGCTGACTCTCTACCAAGGCGATCTTCCATTAGCCTTGGCGGCCTATAACGCCGGGGTCCACCGAATCAAAGGGGGTAAAGTTCCGCGTATTCGAGAGACTCGTTCCTACGTGAAAAAGGTGTTGCGGTACTATGAGATGTTCCGTTCCCACCCGAAGCCTTCTTCGAAACATGAGAAGAAGTGAGTGAACGAGGCGAACCTGGTTGAGCCTCCGTATTCCCACCAGTTCTTCTGCGTCGGCGCCGTCTTGGGATTCAGAATCATCCTGTGGCGGATATCATTAACAATGAATGGGTTGTGATGCGGAGTGATGGCACGAACGAGGCGCAATTCATTTATGCGGTGGAGAGCAGCAGGGAATAGCGTGAGCGGAGGGCTGGGCGAGCGGATTCTTAGAGCTTGGCCTTCATAATAATGGCTCGTACTCGTTCTCGTTGGGCCGGCCTAATCTTTGTAAATTCGAGACCGAACGTTGGGCCCTTGACCCACCGCACCAGGGCTTCGTCGATGCGGAGAGGCCATTCCTGGTCCTGAAGGAACAGGGATAGGCGGAGCGTCGTGCCGACCCGTACCTCGCTCAGGGACGTCGCCTGACATCCTCCTGTGGAGAGATCGAGAATCGTCGCCTCGCCTTCGAAGTCATCTGCTCCAAAAAAGAATAAACGACAATTCAGCTTGAGACGGCGGCCCCGACGTTCCGCCATTGCGGCTTCGTGGTTAGGGCTTGAAGCTCGGCCGGATCTGGGATCCTGCGTGGCCATGGATCCTGTCCTTCCTCCCAATTACCCGGAGAACATCTCTATCGACCTCTACGACTATACCGAACGAATTGTCCGCCCGCTTCCCCCAAGAGTTCTAATTCGGATGAGGGGCCAACAGCATCCTGATCCCAGTATAGCGAATCGGTTGATGTCTGTAACGAAAACTTCGTAATCCGCTATCGTATCCTAACCGCTCTCTTCCTCAACCTGTGTAGAATGAGGGCTTGACCTATCTGGAACGGCTCTGCGAAAAGAAAGGCTCTGTGAGCAAGGAGGGGTGCGACGATGCCACGGCAGATTAACCAACGAATGGCCACATTGGCCCATTCTGAGATCCGAGCGATGACCCAGGCCTGTGTCCAAGCGAAGGGCCTCAACATGGCACAAGGGGTCTGCGATACACCGGTTCCGCCAGTGGTACTTCGAGCCGCGGCGCAAGCGATGGAGTGCGGGAAGAATGTCTACTCGCGATTCGACGGGTTGCCAGAATTGCGTCAGTCGATCGCCAAGAAGCTAGGGCGGTACAACGGCATCATGGCTGATCAGGAAACGGACATTACCGTCAGCGCGGGCGCCACCGGGTCTTTTCATTGTGCCTGCCTGGCACTGCTCAATCCAGGCGATGAAGTCATACTCTTCGAGCCCTACTACCAGTATCACATCAGCGCCCTGCTGGCAGTTGAAGCGGTTCCGGTGATGGTGAAGATGCAGGCTCCCGATTGGACCATTCATGCCGTCGATGTCGAGCGCGCAGTGACACCCAGAACTCGGGCGATTATCGTGAATTCGCCGGGCAATCCATCCGGGAAAGTGTTCCGCCGGCAAGAATTGGAGACTGTGGCATCGATCGCGCAGCAACACGATCTGTTCGTCCTCACCGATGAAATCTACGAGTACTTTTTCTATGACGGTCGCACACATGTGAGCATTGCGACCCTGCCTGGCATGGCTGACCGGACGATTACCATCGGGGGATACTCAAAAACTTTTAGTATCACCGGCTGGCGCATTGGGTACAGTGTCGCAGCAACACGGTGGGCACAGGCGATCGGCGCGATGAATGACCTGCTCTATGTCTGTGCCCCGACGCCCTTGCAGGCGGGGGTGGCAGTGGGCATCCAGGAACTTCCAGACTCGTTTTACCAGGACCTGGCACGCGACTATCAACGAAAACGCGATCGGTTCTGCCACGCTCTGGCTCAGGCCGGTCTGACGCCGTCGGTTCCGCAGGGGGCCTACTATGTATTGGCCGATACGTCGCGCCTGCCTGGCACAATGGGAAAAGAGCGGGCGATGTTTCTTCTTGAGACGATCGGCCTGGCCGGTGTGCCGGGTGACGCCTTCTTTTCCGGGTCTGACGGGAGGCAGTTCATTCGATTCAGTTATGCAAAAATCGATGCTGATATCGACGACGCGTGCCGGCGGCTTGCGCGGCTTGGTTAGGAGTTGGCCTCAGGCCTCCTGCGCCGCGTCCGATTCTTCGCGTGACTGCTTGTCTAGCCGTTCACCAAATGGTAAGTAAGAAGAAGCGATACGAGTGATACGACCAACATGCTCCTACGACACGTCGGTGCCCCTCTCCTTCTCGCCTGCGCAATGCTCGCAGTTGCGTGCGTCAAGCCGGTGGCCCCTCAATCTGCTTGCATGCCGTCTCCTCCTCCCCCTTCATCGATGTCGCCTCAACCTGGTGACCGCCATGTCCTAGTCGGTGAATGGGAATACGTAGATGGCGCGGTAGATGGCGCCATCGGTCGGCTGACCCTCGATCAGCAGGGCAATGGTCACTACAATTGGAAAGACGGACGATTCGAGACACATACGCTCATTGGTCATACCTGGCGCGGTATATGGTTTCAAAAAGGGAATGATCGAGATGGTGGATTTACGGTCGAGTTCTCGCCAGATTTTTCAAAAGGGGAAGGATGCTGGTGGTACAGCCGTATCGGCGAGGACCATGCGCCCATGCAAAAAGGCGGAACGTTTCGTCTCAGCAAAAAGACTTCTGGTATAAGCGACCGCAATACTCCATCGGCACCGTGAGGAGCTTCTCACACCAGAGCCGATGATCAGTAAGGAGCCCCATGGAAGGACGTAAGCATACCCGTTTTGCCGTGCAACTTCCTGCGTCGTTCGGGGAACACCAGCCTTCCCGTGGAGGCACGATCTTGAACGTGTCTGCGGAGGGTTGCGCCATCACGTCGGAGGCCGTCGTCGACGTGGCAATATATTTACAGCTGACGATGCAACTCCGGGAGCGAGAGGAGCCGGTTCAGATTGATCTGGCCGCAGTTCGATGGGCTTCCGGGACGAGGTTTGGTGTGGAGTTTATTAAGATTCGTCCTGAAGAGGAGGAGCGGCTGAAGAAATTCGTCGCAGTACTAGAATCAACACACTGAGTGCAGGAGACTGCAACGAGATTCGAGCCGCTATTTCATGGCGACGGTCCGGACTTGATCATAGGTAGTCAGGCCGGCGAGCACTTTCAGAATTCCATCCTGCACGAGTGTCACCATTCCTTCTTTTACAGCAAGGCTCTGCATCTCCATGGTTTTTGCGCGATTCTGGATCAGGTTTCGCAGTTCATCCGAACCGCGGAGGAGTTCGTGCAAGGCAATCCGGCCTTTGAGGCCTGTCTGCTTACAGGTGTCACACCCACGCCCTCGATACAGCTGAAAGTCCTCGCGATACCCCACTCCAAGCACATTCCACGCGTGTTTACCGTACCCATGTACGAGTTTATCAAACTCTTGCGCCGTGGGATGGTAAGGCTCCTTACAATTGACGCAGATCCGCTTGCAGAGGCGTTGCGCGAGCACCCCTTGCATGGCATCGGCGAAGTTGAATGAGTCGCATCCCA
>DATNCR010000301.1:0-6381 GCA_035607135.1 Nitrospiraceae bacterium | reverse complement strand
GTGCGGAGAGTTTGGATATGCTCCAAGCCATGAACACCGGTCATGACGGATCTTTAACGACAGTCCATGCCAATTCCTGTCGAGATGCTCTGACTAGGATTGAAACCTTGGTGTCGATGGCAGGGTTCAGTTTGGAGACGAAGGCGATGCGACATTATGTCTCGTCCGCGCTGGATGTCATTATTCAAATCGCCCGTTTGTCGGACGGGACGAGGAAGTTGATCTGTGTGCAAGAGGTCGTCGGCATGGAGGGTGATCTGATCACACTTCAGGAATTGTTTACGTTCCAGCAGACCGGTCTAGATGAGAACCGGAAAGTCAAAGGTCGATTCAAGGCGACCGGCGTGCGACCGAAGTTTGCCGAGCGACTGGCTGCGAAAGGCGTGGCGCTTATGCCCGATTTGTTCGATCCACACAAGGTGTACGAATGCTGACCATTCTGATCGCTCTAGGGATTTTCGGTACGATTCTATTGCTTTTGCAGGGGATTGTCTTGTTGCACCGCGTGATGAGTCCCCGTGGGACGGATCGTGCGGTCGAGCGGATCCAGAAGTGGTCGGCTCCCGAGGTGACAGCACAATTGGACATCATTCGAAAGGAATCTCTCAGCGACATCCCTTGGCTGCACAATCTCTTGATCACGATGCGTCGATTTCAGCCCCTCCGCCTGCTCCACCGACAGGCGGATTGTCGGATACCCTTGGGCACCTTTGTGCTGGCTACGCCGCTCTTGGCGCTGGGCGCGCTACTGCTCGCCTTGATGATACATCAACCCTTGCTGCTGGCCCTTCTCTTTGCCTGCATACTCGGCGCCCTTCCTGCGGGGTATCTCTATTGGCTGAAGAGCCGACGGATGGCGGTGTTTGAGCGTCAGTTGCCGGAGGCACTTGAATTGGTCTCGCGTGCACTCCGTGCCGGCCATGCCTTCTCGGTTGGATTGAAGTTGGTCGGGGATGAAGCAGCCGATCCCATCGGCATCGAGTTCCGACGTGTCTTTGATGAGGTGTCCATGGGCGTAGCTCTCCCACAGGCGCTCCAGAATATGACCGATCGACTGGCCTGCCTGGATTTACGGTTCTTTGTCACCGCTGTGTTAGTTCAGCGGGAAACCGGTGGCAATTTAGCCGAGATCATCGACTCATTGGCAGGACTGATACGCAGGCGATTCGAATTGCAATTGAAAGTGAGAGCCTTGTCGGCTGAAGGGCGGTTTTCAGGGCTTATTCTACTTGGCCTTCCTATAATTGTCGGGTTCCTTCTTTACGAGACGAATCCCGAATATATGGGACTCCTGTTCACGGATCCTATCGGTCAGAATCTCATCATGATAGGGAGTTTTCTCATGGTGACAGGAACTATCATCATGAAGCGCATGGTTGCGATCAAGGTCTAAGGAGCTACCTATGGATGTTCCTCTAATCGTCGCACTGGTCACATTTCTCGCGGTCGTGCTAGCGAGTTCAGCAGTCTTTCTCTACTTCAATTCCCGGGAAGCCTTGCAGACATGGCGGCGCAGGGCTGATGGCGCCAGTGGTACCACCGAATCTGAAGGGGGTCCTACCGGAATGGCCGAAATGCTCAAGGAGCAGTTGCAGGTTGTGCTGGAATGGTTTGGGAAGTTCAATCAGTCCTCCAATGTCGAGGAAGTTCGAGCGACTCGTCGTCAATTGATCAATGCAGGCTATCGATCTGCGAAAGCTCCCATCTTTTTCCTCGGCGCGAAGCTCTTGTTGGTCATCGTCATGGTGGGCCTATTGGCGCTGATTCCGGCAAAGATGTTGGGCTTTCCGAGCGCGTTGATTCTCACATTTTATTATGTCATGGCGGCAGCTTGTGGCTATTATGCTCCAGCACTCTGGTTACGTAGGGCCATTGGTTCTCGCAAGGATGCGCTTCAACGGGCCATCCCGAACGCCTTAGATTTGATGGTCGTCTGTGTCGAAGCTGGGTTAGGGTTGGACCAAGCTATCGGTCGCGTCGGTGACGAGGTCAAGCTGGCCCATCCTGAATTGAGTGATGAATTGAACCTCTTGGCATTGGAATTGAGAACCGGCATGTCCAGACAAGAAGCGCTCAGAAATCTTGCGCATCGCACAGATCTGGAAGAGGTGAGAAATCTGGTCGCACTCCTAATACAGACAGACCGGTTTGGGACCAGTATCGGTCAAGCACTTCGTGTACACGCCGATGCCATGCGCACAACCCGTCGATTGAAAGCGGAGGAGTTGGCCGCAAAGTTGCCTGTAAAGATGTTGTTGCCCCTCATTTTCTTTATCTTCCCGTGCATGTTTATTGTGCTCCTTGGGCCGGCCGCCATCCAGATGATACGAGTCTTGTTCCCTGCATTGGGTGGCAACTGAGTCAGGACAATTTTTTTGCGCTCGTCTTTTGCTCAGATTGTCCAAGGCGAACTTTCAGGACGATTGTTGCCTGAGGGGGGCATTGCAGACCATCCGCGAGGTCAATTTCGAGTCGACGCGACTGTCTGGGGTATTCTTGCTTTCAGGGCGGCCGGAGGAGACCAGGCCATCCTTGAGAATCACTGTGCGCGCCTCATTCGTGAACAGGACAAAGACGGTCGCGTGTGGATACATCAGGAACATTCTGAGTCATATTGGCCTACAGCATTAGCCATACTCGCATGGCAGAATTCACCTCCGAGTCAAGCCGCTCAAGGCCGGGCCATCCGCTTTCTACTCGAAACGACCGGTGTTCATCGTCCCCGTCGATCCGATGAGCTGGCCCAGCATGATCCTCTCATCAAAGGATGGCCTTGGATCGGTGGCACGCACTCTTGGATCGAGCCCACTGCGTTGGGAGTGATCGCGCTGACGGCGACGGGGCATGAACAGCATGATCGTGTCCGGGAAGCCATCCGGATGATGCTTGACCGTCAGTTGCCCCATGGGGGATGGAATGCCGGGAATACGCTGGCATTCGGGAAGGAGCTCCATCCCAATCCGGAGGGTACGGGCGCAGCGTTAACTGGATTAGCTGGAGTCGTCGGTCAAGAGAAGGTTGCCCGGAGTATTGCGTATCTTCAAGGCGAAGTCGATCGGTTAGGCACGCCCATCTCTCTCGGTTGGGGTTTGTTAGGTCTTGCAGCCTGGGATCTGTGGCCGTCGAATGGTACGACACTGGTCGAACGGTGCTTGGCGAATCAGTCTCGTTACGGCGACTACGATACGTCTGCCCTCTGTCTTCTATTTCTGGGCGCATTAGCAGGAGAGAGGGACGCGAAGACCATTATGTTCTCGCATTCAAGTCGTAATCAGACGCCCGCCGTTCTCAGTCAGTAAGGAGCGCCATGTCAGATCACGTGGATTCCATATCGACAGGAGGCCTCACGCGCCGCAGTCTGCTCCTAGCAGGGGCGGCTGGTCTTATGCTCGGATCTGGATTGCTCCTTGTTCCGAGGGGGTATTTCCGCATGCCGCAACAGGCACAAGCATTTGTGGCCAAAGTGCCCCACTATCAATGGGATATTGCCGATGCGATTACGCGTGGGATTCGGGAGCTGGGGATCTCTCCCGAGGAACTGAAGGGTAAGCGCATTCTGTTGAAGCCGAACCTAGTTGAAACCGCTTCCGGAGCGCCTCACATCAACACCCACCCACTCGTTCTGCGCGGGGCGATCGAGGCGTTACTTCGATTGGGAGCCTCAACTGTGATGGTGGCCGAAGGACCCGGCCACCGACGCGACACACTCGCAGTCTATGAAGAGTCAGGCCTCGCAGATGTGCTGACAGAAGATCGCATCAGGTTTCATGACCTCAATTACATCACGGGATATGAGCTGCCGAATGCCGGTCGCCAATCTTCCATGAGGACTCTCACGTTTCCTGCCCTCTTCAAGGAAGTGGATTGGATCGTGTCGGTCGCGAAGATGAAGACCCACCATTGGGCCGGAGCGACGCTTTCGATGAAGAACCTCTTCGGAGTCATGCCAGGTATTTACTATGGCTGGCCGAAAAACGTACTGCACCACGCTGGGATCGAAAATTCGATTCTCGACATTAACGCGACATTGAAACCACACTTTGCCATTGTGGACGGTGTTGTCGGGATGCAGGGTGACGGTCCGATCATGGGCGAGCCCAAGCAAGCAGGAGTCTTGGTGATGGGACGCAATCTTGCGGCAGTCGATGCGACCTGCTGCCGGATTATGGGGATCGATCCCTATAAACTTTCCTATCTTGAGAGAGCCGATAATTGGCTAGGACCGATCGCTGAGGGATCGATCGAACAGCGCGGCGAAGCGATTGCCGCCGTGCGAACGAACTTCAACTTGATCGATACGATCCCAGCTCAACATGGCATACGACTCACATGACGAGGTGCGCGATGAAAAAGTTTGTCATGCTTGCGATCTTGATGTTCCCGGTTGCTGTGTACTCGGCGGAAACTGGACCGCCGCCGACTCAGACGGAGGAGCCGAAGTTCTACGACCACTATCGCTCCTTAATGCGTATGCAAGAAAGCTTGGTAGGTCGCTCTCTGGAAGAGCAGACTCGATTGCAACCTCAAATCCAGCGAGCAGAACAACAGGCCTGTGAACGTCTCCGAAAAGAACGTCAGGAGGGTGTTCCAAAAGAAGAGCATCGCCAGCAGGGGGGGGAACAATTTGTCTTCTTTGCCCAACAGTTCGAGCAATATTGCCAGACAAACCGATGAGCAGGTTGATGCGATTGGCTTCATCAAATTGCTCTGAATCGATAAGGCTCTCTTTGCTTGATCCGGCGTCTGGAAATCGTCATTGAGTTCCCATCCGCGGTGCAGCACGTGTCACCGTTACAGGCCTGCGTATCATTTCATCAACGTGGAGCTAGATGCAGGATACGCAACTCCGTAGCCCGTGTTCGCGACCATCCTCAAGCTATGGACCTTTGACATATTTGCCGACAATCGATGGACTGAGGGGTGTCGCCATTCTCCTGGTGCTTTGGTGCCACGCCCCGTTCCTTTTTTGAGATCTTCCCGGGTTTTCCGCCCAACAGACCCCGTGGGCGATGCTCGACGTCCTCGACGAATGAGTCTCGCGGCTGGATTGGTGTGGACCTCTTCTTCGTCATCAGCGGATTTTCATGAATGCATGGCTGCACTCGCTACAAGCGGGGGCTTATTGCGCATTGCTCTGGTAAGGGACGCTTGTGATTGTTGCGATTGGATCCTGGCTCTTGAATGACCCAGCAACTATTCCCAACGGCTGTCGTCACTAACGGAAAGGAAATGCGCTCAAAACTTGGAGCACCCCGGGTGTCCATGAACCTTGCTATTCGCTCCTTACGGAGAGCAGGGTTTTCGTTCCTCTTCCATGAGGTTCATTGTCGAACTCACTTCGAGCTCGACAAAGGACCCACACCGAGCAGTCCAGAATTTTGGCCGTGCGGGAGGGGTTGGCGCTGGCATCGGCGGTTGATCTAATTCGGGAAGTTGGATTTGGACGTTCACAGTCGTCATTGATGGGGCTGGAGGATAGGCAAAATATGGCCAAAGGGATATTCCGAATAGACCAGGGAAGGACATCATTGGAGACGCCATCATGCGACTATCATAGCGCTGCATGGCATCACCGCTGAACTCACGAAGCGTTCTTCCTGCCTCGGTCTCCGTGTCAAGCAGAGCAACCAGTACCACTGTTGAAACCAAGACCCACCAGCTAGCCTTCATGCTGACCTCCTGACTCACGAGGCCTTTAGAGTCCTGCTCGTAGATTCATGAGTATCATACCCCCCACGGTTCCGTTGCTCAAGTTGTGAGAAACGGTATCTGGAGCCATTTTGTAGCTACGAAGAAGACTCCCGAGAGCAGAACAAGAGGTCGGGGAGTCTGTGTGCGCGATGAATGAGGGGTGTCATGAGCGAAGAGTCAGACAGCTTGCCACAAGCGAGTCGCAGAGTATGCGTTGAACGTTAAACAAGGGCGAAGCGGTGGAGATCCCTGCACCACCCCTTGCGCTAGTCTGGCGCATTTCAGCATGACGTGAAGCCTGCCGGATGTTCATCAAAACAGTTTTTCTCCTCCCGATCGATGAGGGCTCTGACCGCTATATTTCGAGGTGCGGCTCCTGCGCCGCATCAGGAGAAGGAGCATGGGGCTACTCACCGAGGCTCCTATGCCGCAGCCTACGGAACGGAGCGTAGGAATGATCCAGATTACCAATTGGTTAGAAAAATGTAGTCCCTGGCCACTGCTTTGCATTGTGGTGCCCTTGACGGTCGTGCTTGTCACGGCAGGGAGTGATGCCAGCCTCAACATCGCAGATGTTGGAAACAGTCTTCGGGAACTACTTTCGTTGCTTCTACAACTTGTATAAAAAGGGGATTGCGCTATGAATCTCTCACAACTGTTTAGCCTCTATAATCGTATCCGACGAGAGCC
>DATNCR010000242.1:0-8855 GCA_035607135.1 Nitrospiraceae bacterium | reverse complement strand
GATTGGGAAGTATCCGTCGGGGCGCGCTCCCCAGATAAACCAATGCCAGAACCCTCCTGCCTGGGCTTCTGTGATCTCTACGAGGCTCAGAGACCCTGCCAAGAGCAACACGCCGACGAGGGCGAGCCCGACGTTCAACTCGTAGCTGATGACCTGAGCCGCGGCGCGCAGACCTCCCAGCAGTGAATATTTGCTGTTGGATGACCAGCCTCCCAGGATAATACCGTAGGCGCCGATCGAGGCAATCGCCAGGATATACAAGATCCCGATGTTGATATCGGCAACGACGAACGGTTTGATCGTGAGCCCATAGATGTTCAGAGTCATGTCCGGGCCGAAGGGGATGACGGCGAATCCGATCATAGAGACAACCATGGTCAGCATCGGCGCCAGGGCAAACATGGCTTTGTTCGCGCCGGCCGGCACAATGTCCTCTTTGAAGAACAATTTAATGCCGTCGGCAAGCGGTTGGAGTATTCCATAGGGACCGACTTCCATCGGGCCCATACGATCCTGCATCCAGCCGAGTATCTTCCGCTCAGCCAGAGTCATCACCGCGACGGTAAACATCACGATACCCATTTCCGCCAGTATCTGAGCGAACGACACCGCAAGTCGCAAGCTTAGTTCAGTCACAACAGCACTCCAGGATAACAAGTGAAGAAACCATGAGTTCTTGTCTTCTCACGTTACTTTTTTCACGGACACAGCCGCCGTCCGAAAGGATGGGACTTTCGTGTCCGGATCGATGACACAGTCGAAGAGTGGTAGGGCCTCCTGTGCGAAATGGTCGGGGAACCAGGCCAATCCCTCGGGTACCCGATCGAATACTTTCACCGTGGTCGTGAATTCGCCCCGTTTGTTCGAGAGGCGAACTCGATCTCCTGCCCCGAGGGCAAATCGGGCGGCATCCACGGGATTCATCTGTAGGTATCCACTCGGTTCGATCTGTAGCAGTCCCTTCGAACGGGTCGACAGTTTCCCTGAATGAAACAGGTTCTGGACCAGTCCAAGCTGGACCGTCCCCTCTTGACGTACGGCTCGCTCGGGCAGTGTATATCGAGTCGCAAGATCGTGGCGGTAGCCCTCGGTCACGTATCGGTCGACGGCGACAGGGTCCACCGTGGGACAGGTCGGTACTGGACCGAGCGATCCGTAGCCTGGAATCACCGACCGGATCTCTTTGAGGATCTCTTTGGCTTCTCCATATTCCAACGGCGCGCCGAGAAAAACCGAAAACGCCGACAGGATTTCCCAGTCGGGGCGGCTGTCCCCCATCGGATCGATCGCGGGCCGAACGGCCTGCACATGGCCTTCGGTATTGGTGAAGGTCCCGGATTTTTCCATGGCGGAGGCTGCAGGGAGTACCACATGTGCAAGCGCAGCCGTTTCCGTGAGAAACAGTTCCTGGCAGACAAGGAGATCGAGTTTGCCCAAGGCCTCTTTGGCTCCGATCTGGGGCGGAAGACTCCCGACTGGATTCTCTCCGACGACGAACAGAGCCTTGATGACCCCGGCGCTGGCTCGTTCGATCATCTCGATGAGCGTGGCCCCCGCTGTCAGAGGGGGCTCTTCTTTCCAGGCACGAGTCATCTGCGCGCGCGCGCCCTGATCAGTGAAGTCGAGTGCGCCTGGCAGCAGTTCAGCAACCGCTCCCATTTCAACGGCTCCCTGATCATTATTCTCTTCCGCCAAGGGAGCAAAGCCGCAGCCCTTTGAGGTCAACTTTCCGGACAAAAGCAGCAGATCGAGAAGATTGAGACAGACACCGTAGCCGCCTTGGCTCCGTAACAGGGTCTGACCTGCGAGCACCACAACACGGCGCCCTCTCGCCAGGGAGGAGGCCATATGAGCGAACGTTTCGCACGATACCCCTGTACTCAGCGCCAGATCGTCCCAGGTCAGTTGCTGGACCGCTTGAGAGACGGCCGAGACGTAGCCCGACGCCCGTTGACGGAGCGCACTGTCGACATGGTCTCCTTCAACGAGAGCCTTCAGCAGGCCCAGGACGGCTGCTCCGAACTGAGACGGTGCCACACAGACATGCTGCTGCGACAGGGTGGTAATGTTGCTGATCGTGCCGATCGCAGGCTGGAGCGCCTCGATCGTCAACAATACCGCGTCATGTTTCTTCACGGCTTCTTTTACTTTAAGTCCCGTAATGGGATTCGCTTCGGTGATGTTGGTGCCAACGAGGAGAAGCACGTCCGCTTCCGTGATGTCTTCAAACGATACGGTCCAGCGATGCGTGCCTTGCACCCGTCGCATCGCCCGCACTCCGTTGACATGGCCATACCGTGCGCTGCTATCGAGGTTATTGGTTCCGATCGTGAGGCGCATGAACTTCTGGAACAGATAGAGTTCTTCGTTGGTACAGCGGCCGGAAATCAGTCCGCCGAAGGCTTGCGGACCATGCGCCAGCTTGAGCCGGTTGGTCTGTTCTGCCACAAACTCCAACACCTCTTCCCACGTAACTTTGACCAGCACCCCGTTCCGTCTGATCAACGGATGGGTTATTCGATCGGGATGGCTCGCCGCATGAAATCCAAAAAACCCTCGCGCGCACAGGTCGCCGTTGTTCCGACCGCCGCCATGGGCGCTGTTCACTTCGATCAACTCCTGGTCCTTGGTTTGGACCGTGATCTGGCAGCCGTCACCGCAAAATGTGCAGATGGTGTCGGCACGTTTGAGCATCCAGGGACGGTATTCGTACATCGAGAGCCGGCTGGTGATCGCGCCGACCGGGCAAATCTGCACGCAGCCGCCGCAGAATTCACAGTCCAATGGGTGGGCGCCGAATGACTTGATCTCAGTCATCGTACCTCGTCCGATCGGGGCGAGGGCCTTGACGTCCATGACCTCGTCGCAATAACGAACACAACGCAAACATTGCACGCAACGATTCATTTGAGTTTCAATAAGGGGACTGAAATATTCCTTTTGGAAAATGCGCTTGGTCTCGGCAAATCGACTGGTCGCGGTGTACTGATGGGAAAAATCTTGAAGGTCACACTTCCCGCCCTGATCGCAGACCGGGCAATCCAGCGGATGATTGGCCAGGATGAATTCGAGCACCGACTTGTGGGCGTCATTCACGACTGTCGTCGCGGTCCGAACCGACATACCCTCGGTCGCCACGGTGCTGCAAGAGGTTTGGAGTTTTCGCACTCTTTCGATTTCGACCAGACACATGCGACAGTTCGCATCCGGCTTGAGTTTCGGATGGTAGCAGAAATGTGGAATCATCACGCCGGCTTGGCGAGCGGCTTCGATCACCAACGTGCCTTTCGGCACTGAGATGGAGATGCCATCGATCGTCAAGCGAACTGTTTCAGTCGTCGTAGCCATCGTTAGGATTGTGCCATGAGCCCTGTTATTAGTTAACGATAACTGTTAAACGCGCGATGCGAGTCATTCCTTTGCGATTCACGATACATAATTTACGTTTCACGTCTTCAATGCCTTGCGACGATCGGATCCAGCTTGATGAGATTCGCTGCCTCCGCTTCCTGAATCAACGTGACGTACTCAGACCGCCAATATTTGAGCGTGCTCATGATCGGCGCCACTTCTGCTTCGCCGAACGCGCAAATCGTTCGGCCTTCGATGTTCTTGCATAGATCGACTAAGGTTTCAAGGTCTTCCATCTGTCCTCGCTTCGCGATGATTCGGCGCAGGGTTTGGACCAGCCAAGAGCTTCCCTCACGGCAGGGGCTACACTTGCCACAGGACTCATGATAGAAAAACTCCATGAGACGGAGCGCGGCCCACACCATGGGTGTGCCCTCTTCCATCACGGTCACCCCGCCTGAGCCGAGCATGGAGCCGGCTGCTGCAACAGACTCAAAATCGAGTTTGATATCGAGATGGTCCTGAGTGAGGAATGGCGCTGACGCCCCCCCTGGGATAAAGGCCTTGAGCGGCTTGTCGGAGCGCATGCCTCCGGCATGCTCATAGATCAATTCGCGGAAGGTGACGCCCATCGGCACTTCGTAGTTCCCCGGCTGCTTCACATGGCCGCTGACGCAAAAGACTCTGGTGCCGGTGCTCTTTGGTGGGGACCCGATGGAGGCGAACCATTCAGGACCACGGCTGATGATGTGAGGTATGTTCGCCAGGGTCTCGACGTTGTTCACCACGGACGGTTTGTTATAGAGGCCGTTCGTCGCAGGGAACGGTGGTTTGAAGCGAGGCAAGCCGCGTTTGCCTTCAATCGACTCCAACAATGCCGTTTCTTCTCCGCAGATATAGGCGCCGGCGCCTCTGTGCACCCACACATTGGCGGTAATTCCTGTGCCCAGGATGTGTGTTCCGATATAACCGGCGATCCGTGCTTCGGCAATCGCCTGTTCCAAGATCTTGGCCCCCAGAACGAACTCTCCTCGTATATAAATGTAGGCGGACTCTGCTCCAATTGCGTAGCAGGCGAGCACGATACCTTCCAACAACTGGTGGGGATCTCGTTCGATAAGTTGGCGGTCCTTGAACGTGCCTGGTTCGCTTTCGTCCGCGTTGCAACAGAGATAGCGCGGACCCTCATAGTCCTTGGGCAGAAATCCCCATTTCACACCGGTCGGAAAGCCGGCGCCGCCGCGCCCCCGGAGACCCGACTTCATCACCGCCATAGTGACTTCGGTCGGCGTCACCTTCCCTACGACCTTGCGGAGCGCTTGGTAGCCGCCTGTACGCTCGTATTCTTGGAGCGAACCGGTATAGCCGGGCTGCATCATGTTCTTGAGCAAGATCAGTTCGTGTTTAGGCATCTCAACCTCAACTCGCGAGGGATGAAGCTATCCCCTCACTTCTTACATCTTACCCCTTACTGTTAACCGGTTCCGGCCACATAAACGGGCCGGACTTGAGCGAGCAGGTCCCGTCCTTTTTCAGATCGGTCAGGATCCGGTCGAATGTGTCTTCTGTGAGCCGTTCGTAGTAGTCTTCGTTGACCTGCATCATCGGCGCGGTGCCACAGGCGGCAAGGCATTCGACCGCCGTGAGGGTAAAGAGTCCGTCGGCCGTCGTCTCACCCGGTCCAATTCCGAGTTTCGTCTTGACCCACCCGATAACGGTATCCGACCCGGCCAGCGCGCACATCAGGGATTTACAAATTTGGAGATGAAATTTCCCCACCGGCTTGAGATTGATCATGGTATAGAACGTGGCTGTTTCATAGACTTGGGGCGGGGTCAGACGCAAAAGCCCCGCGATCTCCTTCATCGCCGCTTCGGACACGAAACCCTCGTCCTGTTGCGCCAAGTACAGCAATGGGATCAACGCCGAACGCTTCACCGGATACCGGCTCAGGATCTCGTCAATTTCCTTCTGATATTTTTCTTTTAACATCACCCTCTCGCTGTGACCATGGCTTGAGAGAGCCTCTATTGCGCGCATCGACCGAGCACCTTCTGAGCGTGCGCGGTCTGCGAGCAGGGAGGCCTCTCAAGTCATGGTCATCTATCACATTCTCCCATCACGACGTCGTACGTCCCGAAGATCGTGATGATGTCGGAAATCAGGTAGCCTCGCGCCATGTGATCGAAGGCGCCCATATGAACAAATGAGGGCGAGCGAATCTTCAGCCGGTAGGGACGGGCGCTGCCGTCGCTTACGATGAAAAATCCCAATTCGCCTTTTGGCGCTTCTGACGCACAGTAGGTCTCGGCCTTCGGCGGCTTGATCCCCTGAGTATAAATGATGAAATGATGAATCAAACTTTCCATGTCCCGCATGACCAGCTCCTTGGGCGGCGGGATATATTGCGGCGCCTCGGCCATGATCGGTCCCTCCGGCATCTGGTCGAAACATTGTGCGATGATCCTGGCACTCTGCCGCATCTCTTCCATGCGGATCCAGTAGCGGTCGTAGGTATCGCCGTTTTTGCCGATCGGCACGTCCCACTCGACTTTGTCGTATACGCCGTAAGGCTCGGCCTTGCGGACATCGTAGGCAACACCGGACCCGCGCAAGACCGGCCCCGTACATCCGAAACTGATCGCGTCCTCGGCGGAAAGCACGGCCACGTTCCTCGTGCGGCCGAGCCAGATGCGATTCGACGCGATGAGCGAGTCGTATTCCTTGACCTTCTCGGGAAAGACTTCGAGAAACGCCTTCATCCGTTGGACCAACTCAGGCGTGAAATCGCTATCGACGCCGCCGATGCGATAGTAGTTCAACGTCAGTCGGGCTCCACAGAGCTTTTCGAACATGTCCAACAGTACTTCGCGCTCCCGGAATGTCCAGAAGAACACGGTCATGGCGCCGATATCGAGGGCCTGCGTGCCGAGCCAAAAAAGATGCCCAATGATACGCTGCATCTCGGCCACGATGGTTCGGACGTACTCGGCACGGATCGGCACCGTGATCTCGAGGAGTTTTTCCACCGCACGCACGTATGCGTAGTTATTGGACATGGCACAGACGTAGTCGAGCCGGTCCGTGTGCGGGATCATCTGCATGTACGCGAGCCCCTCGGCTAATTTCTCGACACCTCGATGCAGATAGCCGAGGTCTGGAGTAGCTTTCACAACCCGTTCGCCGTCCAACACAAGCACGACACGCAACACGCCATGGGTGCTTGGATGCTGTGGCCCCATGTTCAGCAACAATTCTTCTTTCCGCTGGGAACCGGACACGCCAGGGTCGGCGCGAAAGGTGTTTCTCTGCTCCTCGGTGACTTCGCTCTCAGGGACATCGCGCGAGGGTTCGTCGAATCTCGGAATGAAGTCGAACTGGCTGCGCCAGCCGCGCCCTTCGGTCGGGAAGTCTTTTCTCAACGGATATCCCTCGGCATAATCCTCCGGCAACAAAATGCGCCGGAGATCGGGATGGCCGGAAAAATGAATGCCCATCATGTCATACACTTCCCGTTCCAGGAACTCGGCTCCTTTCCAAACTCCAGTGACCGACGCGATCGTCGGATCGTCCTCTGCAATACGTGTCTTGAGGCGAAGACGCTGCCCAAGTGGAAGCGAGTGCAAGTGGTACACGAGTTCAAACCGCAGCTGATCTTCGGGATAGTCGACCGAGCAGATATCGGTGAGATGATCAAACGCTCCTTCCGGCGCATCGTGCAGATAGCGCGCAATATCCACCAGATGCGCGGCGGCCACGGAAACCGCGGTCTCGCCACGTGCGGCATCGACGCGGGTCGCGAGGATCGCGTCGGGGAATTTTGTCTTTAGGCTGTCGAGCAGAGCTTGCATCGTTCTTGTTCGAGGGAGGTGCGAGAGACGCGCAATGCGTCGATCATGCACGTCCCGATTTTCTTCTTCATCTCACGGCTTATCTCACAAAGACTTTCTCCCGCTGAATCTTTTCCTGTAATTTTAACAGCCCATCGAGCAACGCTTCCGGGCGGGGCGGACAGCCGGGCACATAGACATCGACTGGAATGATCTGGTCGACGCCTTGGACCACTGCATAACTGTTATAGTGGTTGCCCGAGGTGGCACAGGAACCCATGGAAATGACATAGCGTGGTTCCGGCATCTGGTCGTAGATGCGCCGGATCACCGGCGCCATCTTGCGCGTCACCGTGCCGGCGATAATCATGAGATCGGCTTGCCGTGGCGAGGCCCGAAAGACGCCGGCGCCGAAACGATCCATGTCGTACCGCGACGACACCGTCGCAATCATTTCGATGGCGCAGCAGGCTAGGCCAAACGTCATCGGAAACAATGCCGACTTCCGAGACCAATTCACGAGCGCGTCCAGATTGGTCGTCAGAATATTCGCCTCGAACTGCCGCTCTAGAAGGCTCATCTGTTCCTTGCTTCCTCTCTCCCATCACGCATCGATTGGGACGGGTGATCTGGTCGGCTCCTATTGCGCGCGTCCAGCGAGGGCCTTCCGAGGCCGCGCGCAATCGAGCTCATCCTGCACACCCCTAAAATCAGTCCCATTCGAGCGCTCCCTTCTTCCAGGCATACCAGAATCCGACCAGCAGGATAAGAAGAAAGACGATCATTTCTATAAGCCCCAACAGGCCGAGTGATTGAAATCTGACGGCCCAAGGGATCATGAAAATGACCTCGACATCGAAAATGACGAACAGCATCGCGATGATGTAGTAGCGCATGGGAAACTGGATGCGCGCGTCGGAAAACAATGGACTCCCGCTCTCATAGGGAGCCATTTTGGCTCGATAGGGACGACTCGGTCTGATGAACGAGCCGACAAGGAGCGTGCCTGCGACGCCGATAAGGGCAATACCGAAAAACAATAGAATCGGTATGTAATTCTCCGGAATGGCGGTGTTACCCATGCAGACTCCATCCAGCGCATCGCGTGAATCGTGAAACGTTGTCCAACCGGTACAAGGTCATTGCGCTACCCTATCTGTCATCCTGCCGAATGGGCCGCCAGCGCCGAGCCGAAGAACGGTTTGAATTTCAAGCCGTCCAGTTCCGGATGATGTATGCCCTTGTGTTGAATGAGCACCTTAAACGTACTGCCCATACCATCCGGCTTCAGGAGGTGAATCCCGGCATAAAACTCCGGGCTTTCCGGCTCCAATTCCTCAATCATCCTTTCAACGCCAAGCCCCATCAAGAAACTCATTTGGTTCGTGAACCCTGTCACGTGGAGGCCTTGTTCCTGACCAACGGCGGCTAGACTCGAAAAATCCACGTGGGCAGTCATATCCTGCTCGCCGACTCGAATGAACGGATCTTCGTTGGTCAGTTGTTCAGAATAGCAGAGGAACGTGCCGTTCTTCCGCTCAGGCCCATAGAGATCTTGTGCCGTATGGCCATAATCGATGGTCACCACAAATCCACGATCGATCCGCTGCGCGACCTGTTCCATCCAGTCCATCGCTTGGAGATTCACCTCGGTTCGATAGCCCTCCGACCAGG
>DATNCR010000238.1:0-5088 GCA_035607135.1 Nitrospiraceae bacterium | reverse complement strand
CACCCACAAGCCAAGAAACTTTGTGAACCGGATCGACGACATCTGGGTGAAGGCGCTCTACAACGATCAAAATCTCGTCTTCATGTTCCAGTGGGACGATCGGACGAAGAGCGCAGCCGAAGGAAAGTTGCCTTGGGCTCCAACATCGGTCAATGTCGATGTAAAGGAACAGGATCCGAAGACCGGGGAAGAGGGTTCTATTGCGATGCATCAGAACAACTACACGGTCTATAACGATGCAATTGCAGTGGAAACTGCCGTGAAATGGAAAGAGCTTCCCTCACCAATTAAGCCGCGGTACCTATTCGGTAGCAACGAGCAGTTTCCCATGGACATTCTGAAATGGGAAGCGGATGGTTCGCTCCGTGCCTTCAAGGGTACCGGATGGGATAAGGACTTTGAAGAGCGGTTCAACTATGAAGAAAACATCAAGGTCCTGCATTCGGAGTGGAAGAATGGCCGATGGACAGTCATGATTCAGCGCCCATTGGGCAATAAGAAGGATCAGGATTACGATGAAGATACCTTCTTCGAAATGGGTCAGTATATTCCAACCGTGTTCTTTGCCTGGGACGGCCACAATGGCGACGCAGGGCGGAAGATGGCTGTTTCGGCCTTCTACTATACCTTCCTGGAGCCTCCGACACCAAAAGAGGCCTATATCTATCCGGTCGTGATTGCGGCTGGCGTGGTCCTTCTGGAGGGTTGGGTGCTGGTCAGGCGATCGAACAGGCGGAAGGGAAAGACTCTCTAAGGTTTTCTGAACCAAGAGAGTCTGAAGTGTCAAGAGGGGGTGGGGTGACCCACCCCCTCTTTCTTTTTGACCGACTACATTGAGGGGATGATGGAAATCGAGGTGACCGGCGTTCTTCTCGCCGGGGGAAAAAGTCGGAGGATGGGTGAGGACAAACGGTATCTCGTGGTGGGGGAACAGACCCTTTTAGAGCGGGGTTTGGGTGTGCTTCGGTCAATGTTTCAAGAAGTGCTGGTTGTCATTGCACAGGATAGTGCTCCGCTCGACATCGACGCCCGAGTTGTGCGCGACCTGGTACCTGATTGCGGGAGTCTCGGAGGGATCTACACAGGGCTCATTCAGGCCACATCGCCATACATATTCACGGTGGCATGCGACATGCCGTTTCTCAATCAGGCGGTTATTACACAATTCACGACTCGAAGAGATACCGCAGACATTGTGATGGCAAGACTCGCCACCCGGTTACATCCGATGCATGCGTTGTATGGCAAAGGGTGTCTGCCCGCCATGGAGCAGATGATTGTGGCACGACAGCTCAAGATCCAAGAGCTGGTGTCACACGCGTCGCTCCGGGTGCAGTATGTTACCGAAGCAGACTTGCTCAGCATCGATCCTTCTTGGCGTTCCTTTCACAACGTCAATACACCGGAGGATCTTGAGGCGGCGTGCTCCCTGCTGGCTCGGATCTCTCCTCCAGGACAACCCTAATGTTCACCGTAAGAAGGACGATCGTCATAATCCACCCCGGTGGCCTTGGCGATGTGCTCTTGGCGGTCCCGGCCATGCTTCGATTGCGGATACGTTTCCCCGAGCATAGGCTTGTGCTCTGTGCAGAGGACCAGCCTGCGAAATTGCTCCTTGCGTGCCGCATCATTGATGCGTGGACCTCCGTGCAGGGGAGAGCCGGCGCAGAATTATTCGCTGGCGCGGACTCGGTCACGGGCCAGCTAAGGAGTTGGTTGAAAGACTGCAATCTTGCTATTGGCTGGATGCAGGATTTGGATGGCAGGTTAAGCGAGACCCTCAAGGCAGTCGGTGCCCGAAAGGTAATCGTGAGGTCTCCGTTCTTGACCGTGATTCAGGCGACACATCAATGTGACCGATTTCTTGAAACGATCAATGAAGCACCGTCTGATGATGCAGAAGATGTTCGGTTGACGGTGACAGAACCTCTCCTCCATTTGGGACGAGCCTGCCTTGAAGCGGAAGGTCTTGTAATCGGCCAGCCTCTTGTTGTTATCCATCCTGGGAGTGGGAGTGCCCATAAGTGTGTGGCACCGGAGATACTGGCATCTCTAGTTATCGGTGTTCAGAACTTGAGGGCGACTCCGGTGGTTCTACAAGGGCCGGCAGACCGGGAACCGGTCGAGCGTCTTCTCCAGTTATGTGTGGACCCACCAACCGTCTTGAAAGGCGTCGATATTCTTACCATTGCCGGAGTGTTGGCACTGACACAGCTCTTTGTCGGGCAGGACTCTGGAGTCACACATCTGGCAGGCTTGATAGGGGTGTCTACAGTTGCTCTATTTGGACCGACTGATCCCAATCGCTGGGCCCCTCGTGGCACTCATGTCACCGTGGTGCAGGGCGCGCCCTGTCTCTGTCAATCATGGGACGAGGTCAGCCGCTGTGAGAATAAACCTTGTCTCGATATATCACGAGACTATCTTGTGGCACTCTGTCTTGCACACTTTAAGGAAGCAGCGGTCTGATAGGGAATCCCATCCAGCGCCTTGTCACTGCCTATCCCGTATGCTACAGTGTCCAGTTCGTTTTCCCTTTCATTGCTAAGGACTTAGGAGTTTTTTTCTTGTCTAGCGGGGTTGTTCAGGAAAAGGTTACCGGCGCGCTCCTCAAAGCGCTCAATGGAGCCAAAAAAAAAGGCCAACTCAAGACAGAATCGTGGCCTCAACTGAGTCTGGATGCTCCCAAGCGGCCTGAATGGGGAGACCTAGCCTCGACGGTTGCCATGTCTCTCGCGGCATCCGAGCAGCGGGCGCCTCACGACATTGCTCAAATTATCATCGACAATCTCGCTCAGCAGGAGCAGCTCTTCGAGCGAGTCGAGATTGCCAGGCCGGGGTTCCTCAATCTGACGCTCAAGCCCACCGTTTGGCAGGAGGTGCTGAGAGAAATCGAGATGGAAGGTTCGGCCTATGGACGAGCCGAAATGGGACAGCGACGTCGTGTGTTGGTGGAATATGTCAGTGCGAATCCGACCGGTCCGTTGCATGTGGGACATGGGCGTGGCGCCGCGGTGGGGCAGGCTGTTGCGAACATGCTCGAGGCGGTCGGGTATGACGTCGTCAGTGAGTACTATATCAACGATGCCGGACGACAGATGAAGTTACTGGGGGCTTCAGTCTATGCACGGTATGAGGAGTTGTCGAACCGGCCGGTAGAATTTCCGTCAGAGGGTTATCACGGGGCCTATATCACTGCGGTGGCCGAGCGTGTGAGGCAGCAGCTTGGAGCTGAGTTGACCGGTCGTCCGCTGTCGGAAGTTGAGGATCGCTGTCGAACGTTTGCCTATCAGGAACTGCTGAGCCTGATTCGTGAGGACCTAAAATCTTTCGGAATCGAGTTCGAGTCGTGGTTCAGCGAGGCCTCTCTCCTGAACTCAGGGGCCGTCCAACGGGTCTTGGATGAATTGAAATCGCAACAGTTCCTGTTTGAGCAAGAAGGTGCCTGGTGGTTCCGATCCTCGGCCTTCGGCGACGAAAAGGATCGTGTCGTGCAAAAACAGGACGGCGAGTACACCTACCTCGCTTCGGATATCGCCTATCACCAGGATAAGCTGCGGCGCGGATATGACCTCCTCATCGACGTCTGGGGAGCGGATCACCATGGCTATATTCCTCGCATGCAAGCGGTTGTGCAGGCCTATGGGTATCCAAAAGATCGCCTCCAGGTCGTGCTGGTCCAGATGGTGAATCTGTTGCGAGGCGGGAAAAAAGTGGAAATGTCGAAGCGGGCCGGTGAGTTTATCACGATGCGGGAAGTCATCGATGAGGTCGGGGCCGATGCGGCCAAGTTCTTTTTTTTGATGCGCGATTCCAACTCGCACCTGGACTTCGACCTGGAACTGGCTAAGCAGCGCTCATCCGACAATCCTGTGTACTATGTGCAGTATGCCCATGCCAGGATCGCCAGCCTCTGGCGCGTCGCGGCTTCGCGAGGCATCGCCTCTCCCTTGCCAAGCGAGACGGATTTGACGGTGTTGACGGACCCGGATGAATTGGGATTGATCCGCAAGCTCTCCGCCTATCCCTCGGTCCTGCAGGGGAGTGCGATGGCTCACGAGCCTCACCGGATGACCTATTACCTTCAGCAGTTGGCCGGGCTGCTGCATACGTTTTACAACAAACACCGGATTCTTCCTCCCGCTGCGGATCGAGATTTATTGGCGGTCACACCGGAGGGATTGGTCCCGGGTGGGGGTGTGCAGAAAGAGGTGCTGACCCCCGAAAGGACAGCGGCGAGATTGGCACTGATGCGAGGAGTTCAGCAGGTGTTACAGAATGGACTCAGCGTGCTTGGGATTTCCGCACCGGAACAGATGTAGCAGGCAAGAGGGACTGTGGACTACTCAGTGCAGCAGACGCTTGGTGAGACGAATGCGCGATTGGGGAGACTCACTACAGCCCATGGTGTGATCGATACGCCGGCATTCATGCCGGTTGGGACGTTGGGACCGGTGAAGGGAATTGATCCAGCCGACCTCGAGCGGCTCGGTTTTCGTCTCCTGCTGAACAATGCCTACCACCTGTATCTTCGGCCCGGGCATAAGGTCGTGGCGGAGATGGGTGGCTTACATCGATTCACAGGGTGGCCGGGCGCCATCTTAACGGACAGCGGCGGGTTTCAGATTTTCAGCCTCGCGAAGTTGTGCAAGGTGACGGATGAGGGCGTAAGTTTTCAGTCGCATCTCGATGGGTCTACCCATTTCATCACGCCGGAAACGGCCATAGAAATTGAAGAAGCGTTGGGGGCCGATATCATGATGGCGTTCGATCACTGCGTGGCCTTGCCGGCTGAGAAAGAGGTTGTACGCGACGCCGTGCGACGCACCACTCATTGGGCGCAACGCTGTCAGGCCAGTCGGCGCCGCACGGATCAAGCGCTCTTTGGGATTGTGCAAGGCGGACTGGATGTCGATCTCCGTGTGACCTCGGCACGTGACCTCGTCAGGCTTGGCTTCGAGGGCTATGCGGTCGGAGGACTCTCGGTGGGAGAATCGAAGGCAGAGATGTATGCCATGTTGGATGTGACCGTGCCCGAGTTGCCGGCTTCGAAGCCGCGATATTTGATGGGTGTCGGCATGCCGGAGG
>DATNCR010000227.1:0-4756 GCA_035607135.1 Nitrospiraceae bacterium | reverse complement strand
GATTGGTCGAGCCGGTGTTATAGCCTGCAGATGGGTGGTCGCTCCAATCTTGGAGCGGTGCTCGTGGACAAGAAGATGGCAGCGCGGGAAGAGGCGGAGCAGCGCCGGCTCCTCTATGTCGGGATGACACGGGCACGCGATTTTTTGGTCCTATCCGGCGGGGCGACCACCAAACCGGGCCATGACACCGTCCTCTCTCTGCTCGGAGAGGTGATGGCCGACGAGCGGGAGCCCTCGGCGGCTGCCCAGATCTGCATTGGAACCAGCCAGGTTATGCGCATCATCACGCCTGCCACGATAGCAGCGAGACGACGTCGCACGGAGCCCCTGGCGAAAGTCGTTCCAGCTCCGGCCCTTGGCCCCATTCTCATGCGCCGTCAGGCGCGGCAGGTCAAGTGGGAACAGCGTCGAACGGCGCCCCGGCGAGTGACTCCTACGAGCCTGGCAGGGAGCAGGCCCGAAGTGATCTCCCAGCGCATTGTGGCAGGGCGTGACGCCAATCTGGCTCGATTGGTAGGAATCTGTGCCCATGCGGTGCTCGAACGGTGGGACTTCAGCAGGCCGCGCTCTGATATCAATACCGTCATTGAACAGGCCTGTCACTGCTATATGACACAGGATTCCCCTCAACTGGTGGGTGACGTCACAGAGGATCTCACGGCAATCTTTGAACGGTTCCTATCCTCCGAGCCGTACAAAAAACTACAACGTGCAACGGTGCTCGGACGGGAAGTTCCATTCGTCATCCCCCTGGGTAGGGACCAAGTGATGGAGGGGGTGATCGACCTGATATACCGGCTTGACGACCGGATCTGGATTGCCGACTATAAGACGGACGATGTGGCGGCCGAGAACGTACAGGCTCGGGCCGATCGCTACCGATCCCAGGCGGATAGTTATTCGCGAGCCGTTGAGAGTGCGTTAGGATCGTCGGCTGTTTCGTTTCAGTTTATCTTTTTACGGCCGGGTATCGCCATTGATTTTTAGTAGGCCGTTATTTGGTTTGTTTGGTTTGTCTCGTTTGTTTGGTTGAACGAAACTAACCAGACAAACCAGAGAAACCAGATGAACGTCCAATGACAGTCTCACCAGAAGAATTCGATGCCTGGATCCAAGAGGCACTCGCCGAACTGCCGGCCCGCTTCGCGAGGCTCGCCGAAGAGGTCTCTATCGTGGTCGAAGAGGAACCCTCGGCTGAAATCTTACAGAGTCTTGAATTGGAATCAGAAGACGATCTGTTGGGGCTCTATCAAGGCATCCCGATCAATCAGACATCGTTCTTCCAACCTGCCGGCGGGCTGCCGGCCCGCATCTCCATATATCGAGGCCCTATCCTACGGCTCTGCAGAACAAAGGTCGAAGTCATTCAGGAGGTTCGTGACACGGTGGTCCATGAACTTGGACACCATGTAGGACTTGATGATGAAGAAATGCCTTACTGAGACTTCGCCTGGACTAAAGCCCGTCGTTGATAGCCGAAGGCGAGCATACTGATCCCTACGACGATCATGGGGAAGGAAAGGAGTTGGCCCATGGAGAAGGAGGCAAAGATAAAACCAATGTGAGCATCCGGTTCGCGAACAAACTCGATCAACATCCGGCACAGGCCATAGCCGGCGATAAAACTCCAGAAGACTGTACCGGGTGGTGGTGTGGTTTTCCCAATGGCCCATAACAGGATAAATAGGAATACACCCTCAAGCCCTGCCTCATAGAGTTGTGAAGGATGGCGGCAGGCAGGCCCCCCGCTCGGAAATACCATACACCAATCGACGTCGGTCGCTCGCCCATACAACTCACCATTGATGAAATTACCGATTCGTCCGAATCCCAACCCGATCGGCGTGGCAGCAGCTGCCAAGTCTGCGACCTGGTAAGCAGGAATGCCTTGCCGTTGGCTAAACCAAAATAGTGCGACGATGACGCCGAGCAGCCCGCCATGGAAGGACATGCCTCCTTCCCAGACCGCCAGAATACTGGCCGGATGCTGCATATAGTAGGAAAAATTATAGAAGAGTGTGTAGCCCAGCCGTCCTCCGATAAACACCCCAAACGCTCCCCACACGATCATATTGTAGACCTGGTCCTTGGTCATGGAGAGGCCCTTTGACTCCACTCGACGCAAGATCAGGAAGTAGGCGCCTCCCAGTCCGATCAAATACATGAGGCCATACCAGCGAAATTGTAGGGGGCCCAGCTCAAGGAACACAGGACTGATGTTGGGGAATGGGATTGCGTTCAACGAAGTCATGAGTTCCTCATCTGGGCGAGCACCGGAGAATCATAGGGGAGGGTCTCAACCAATGCAAGCACGCTAACGTCCAGTGAGAAATCGACTCTGATCATTGCTCAGAGCCAATTCGAGCGGCCTACTACTTTCGTATGTTGGTTTTCTGTCACGCTTGTGTCGTGACCTGTGAGGAAAACACAACTGAAAATTAATCACACTTAATCGTAGGAACAGTGCAATGAGGAATCATGGGCGATTTCCATGGTTTTTCCTCTGGCACGCTTACTGCTGATAGAGAGTAAGACATGTGCGTGCAGGATGTCGGCAATCACATTTCTCATCCAACCGTACCAAGGAGGTTTATCATGTCAGATCCAGGACGGCAGGTGGCGAAGGCTGCAGCGTTGGTGGCAGGTGGGGCGGTGATCGGAGCGGGGATTGGATTGCTCTTCGCGCCACAAGCCGGTGCAGAAACCCGGCGTGAGGTCGGTCGCTATGCTAAAAAGGCTCAAGTGCAAGCCACTCGCTGGAGCCGGACCGTTCAGTCCGGTGTGAAAGAAGTGATGGATCGCCGTAAGGCTATCACCAAGAAGGACGAGCAAAAGCCGCTCATCGAAGCTGTGTAGTTTGAAGGCTCGCTTAGCGATCAGATCGGAGGTACAAGCGCCTGACCGGGCCGCATTGTTAATAACGGTCCGTCACGAAATTGTGGAGTTCCCCAGCGAGACGAATGCGGGGTCCTGATGCGGGGTAGCATCCTGCCAGGAGTTCTCCAGGGGGTGTACCCCCTTTGTGCGGAATCGAGAAGGAGGCTGGTCCCTACGAGTGGGCAAAGCCAGTGAAGATCCTTGAACGAGGAGTGTATCGACCAAACGGCGACCCCACTCATTGGGCGTTGCTAACGTGCAGCTAAGCTTGTCGGATACGACGACTTTCGATTGTGGTAGGAGTGCGTGTGACGTCCACCTTGACCGACCTAGACCCCAATGCTAGAGTCCCGCCACTGCGGCCCCCGCTGCCGGAGTGGCGAAATTGGCAGACGCAAGGGACTTAAAATCCCTCGTGCCCAAAAGGCGCATGCCGGTTCAATTCCGGCCTCCGGCACCAACAACACATACACCACGCTCTGGTTGCAGAGATCCAGCATTTCGACAACCTTTGGTGATGCGATTGCTACACCGAAAGTTGTCACATGGATACAGTTTTTCGCGGCTCCTCGTATTACTCTCGCGTCATTCTTCCTACTGATCTCTGTGGTACTCTCCAGCGGCGCGAAATTCTTAATACGCTCCAGTCAACAATTTACCGAGATACCAACGGACAGGCGCGGTATGGGAAGGGCAGCTTGAATTTCAGCATGCTCGCAATTTCTTGCAAGATGGCCTTTAACGCCAGGGCCAAATCTAGCATCGACTGCCTCGATATGGCCCAAATGTTCAACTGCGCGAAACAGGTCATGTCAGATCTGCAATCTCATCCTCTGATTTGACTTATTAACGGAACACGTTCTTCTGATCCGTTAGGATTAACTCTACATGATTCCGATCATCTACTTTCGCCATCACGCTATCTCCGACAGTCACCCCTACGACGTTCATCTTCGTCGTCTTGTCCACATATAAGCGCAGCTCTTCCCCGTCTTCCCTGTTCTTGACGATACAATCATTTCCTTCGAACCGAAGCAATTTCCCGATGATAACCTTCCCAGATTCACTCATCTTATTTTCTGCAGACGACGCAACATCCGAGAGTCCCAAACCCCCACAGAACAGGACACTACAGGATACAGCACCGAGAATTTGGCGAAGACCTCTCATAAAGGCCTCCTTGGTTACGAGTGGACGGATGATGATACGCTACGCACTCTTCACCCTATCATCCTCCATGGTGACCTAAAACCTCCCTGGTAAATTTTCACTGCAGACCTGGCGTGTTCAGCAAGTCTCACCCTCGTAATTATTTTCTGGAGGTCTTCAGCCTTTACGAATCCAAGCTCATGGCGATGTCTGTAGGCGACTCCGTACACCAATACTAGGGCATTTCCTAGTGGGTATGTCACCCATTCCTGTCACAATACTCTCCCATCCTACGCACCTCATTTCAACCGGAGGTCACCGCCATGCGGCCCATAGATGCAACTATTCTTGATACATTGCAAAGAACCGGACCGTGCCGTCTCGATGACGTGGTCACGTCCCTTTCGATCTTCAGTTGGGGGGAGGTCTTCGATGCTGTGGGTCGATTGTCGCGGGACGGACGGGTGGTACTCTCCCAAATCAGTTACTCGACCTACCAACTGTCACTTGTCCCTCAGTCTCACGCTAGTTCAACCTCTATCCAGATGGGACAGATACCCGTGAATATGGCGAGATCGCAAGCTGCTAGCTCATGACTATGCCCATATCATGGAGAGTGTCTAAGGATTGTGCCAGGTAGCGCACAACTGAAGTTGACACCGCTCAACTCTGCTGCGGTGATCGGAGTATTTGTTGGAGGGCTTTTCGCGATCTATGGATTTATTCCCGA
>DATNCR010000220.1:0-6269 GCA_035607135.1 Nitrospiraceae bacterium | reverse complement strand
GTTCCCGGTGGCCTTACCGGAGGGGCCACACCCGTTCCCATCCCGAACACGGAAGTTAAGCCCTCCAAGGCCGATGATACTGCTGCTGTGAGGCAGTGGGAAAGTAGGACGCTGCCGGGTTATAAAAGGCCGGTCAGGTTGTAAAACCTGACCGGCTTTTTCTTTTTATAATCCGGTGCAGCGTCCATGGAAAAGTCGATGGGATTTATCCGGCGACGTTGATCACGATAAAGCGATGAATAGTCGCCGGTACGAGCAAGCTTGGTTTGGACCTCTGCCGGGTTACAAAAGGAGCCTGCTAGATTGCTCTAGCAGGCTCCTTTTATTTTCCCCAGGCGTGCGGTCACACTAATAGTCAGCCACGTTCGGTCTCTGTGCCTCACGGGACATCTCGGTCAACCCGTGAGCATCTGCTCGAAGGATCAACCCTGCTTCCAAATCGGCCATTCCAGCTCATTTCATGACGGCGTCTCTCATTATTCTAGGTAAGGATCCTGTCCAGACATTGGAGGGGCAGTACAAATGAAGCCGTCGGTGATAGCGTAGGAAGATAAGATTTTGACATTCTATACTTTCCCACTGGCTAGGCTGAGCTAGTGGTCTAAACGAAGTTGGATATACAGTCATGCAGACTGACGAGATTGTGCGTTGGAGTGCTTATCCCTCATGGGCGCACTTTACCTGGCTCTATTGTTTCTGTCTGGTGGCCCTCGGTCGCACCCTGTTGGCCCTGTGGTGGGGAATGAGTGGATGGGAAGTTTGGCTGGGGGGTGCGATGGCGTTAATGCTGTGCGTTGTCGTACTGCGCCGGTGGGCGCAGTACTGCGTCACGTCGCGACGCGTAATCGTGAAGAACGGGTATACGGACCGAGACCTCCAGGTATTAGCGTTGGACGACATTGCCGATGTGACAGTCTATCAGGGGCCTATCGCACAATTCTTCGATATCGGGACCGTTGTAATCACATCCGCCAATGGGGACCGAGTTCTTTCGTTCCGAGGGGTCCGCGAACCCGAGGTGATCAAGACTCGCATCGACGCACTCAAGACGTGAGAGGGAATGGACGCTGGAATCATTTCTCGGTATTCATGGCTCGAGTATACGGTGTATGAAACAATACGATTGGCGTCCTGCTCAAGTACGTCGTGGCCGGATTCCTGATCGGAGAGTTGAGGTTATCGGGCTGCAGGGAGGTTCTATGCACAAGGAACGTTCTCAATTACTTCTCTTGGTCTACGTGGTCCTCATTGTCGGAGCAGTAGGGTGTCAACGGGAAAGCCCAGCTGAAAAAACTGGAAGACAGAACACCCAGCCAGTAGGGGTAGTAGAGCAAGCTGCTCAGCAGGCGATCGACAGCATCAAGACTCCAATGGACAAGGCTCGCGCCGTGGAAGGTACCCTTGAGAAGTCTGCGGAACAGACGGCTGAGAAGGTCAAGGAGGCAGTGCAGTAACAGTCTCCGGACATGTCATGACCAGTGCGTTTGCACCTGGCGCGGGCTGGTGCCGTATTCTGCAATCAGACGACAGCTCCTGAGGAATCACGACTGCTCCGAGTATCACGACAAGACAGGGGAGGGGCGATGTCCTCCAGTGATTGTTGCTCGGCATTCACTCCGAACCGCAAAGCTACAATGGAACCAATCAGCATAGCGCCGGCGCCAATCAAGTCGCCATAGAATACCTCTCGCGCTGAAGTCTCGATTAGGTGACTGAAGAGCCATGGTCCAAGGGCGCTGACCCCCTGACCCAATACGAAGAAAATTGCAATGGCACTGGCACGGATCTCAAGAGGAAACAATTCGCTCACCGTCAAGTAGGCGGCGCTGGCACCAGCTGATGCAAAAAAGAATACGACGCACCAGGCGAGTGTCTGCGTCACTGCCGTGAGATACCCCTGCCAGAAGAGATAGCCTGTCAGTGCCAGCAGGGTTCCGGAGAGCCCATAGGTCCATGCGATCATCTTTCTTCGGCCTATGGAATCAAAAAATCGGCCGAGAAGTAGCGGTCCAAGGAAATTCCCAATGGCAAAAGGCACGAGATAGAGGCCCACCTGGCTCGCCGCGATTCCATAGAATTTCGAAAGTACCAGAGCATAGGTGAAGAAGATGGAATTATAGAGAAATGATTGTGTGATCATCAGCGTGGCGCCAAGCAGGGTGCGAGTGGGGTAGGAGTGGAGGAGCTCCTGCCACACAGTGACAAACGTGGCTGGAATTGGTGTCTGTACGGTAACAAAATCTTTTGGTGCAGATAGGCGCTGAAGCCCTGTCTCCTCCATGACGGTCTGCTCAATGTCCTGAACGATCTCTTCTGCCGCCTCTGCCCTTCCATGAGTCATCAGCCAGCGTGGACTTTCCGGCAAAACTCGACGAACGAAGAGAATGCCGATGCCCAGGACTGCCCCGAAGAGGAAGCATATTCGCCAACCGACTGATTCCGGAACAATCTGCGGATTGAGCAGTGGAACGGTGAGCAAGGCTCCGGCAGCTGTTCCCGCCCACCAGCTTCCGTTCACAGCAAGATCTGTCTGACCTCGTATGCGGGCGGGGATCAGTTCGTCGATGGCCGAATTGACGGCTGCATATTCGCCTCCGATGCCCATGCCGGTCAGAAAGCGAAAGGCGATGAAACTCCACAAGTCCCAAGAGAGCGCTGTCAACACCGTCGCGCTGAGGTAGAGTAGGAGGGTGCGGAGAAACCACTTCTTCCGTCCCTGTCGATCGGTCAGGTGACCGAATAACAAGGCACCTGCGACGGAACCGGTAAGATAGGCGGAGGCGGTGAGCCCGACCTCTGTCGTGGACAGGTTCAGTGTGCTCGGGCTAGTGAGGGTGGCACCCAGCGCACCGACGATCGTGACCTCCAGTCCATCGAGGACCCAGGTGACTCCGAGCGCGCCCACGATGCGCCAATGCCAGCGCGACCACGGCAAACGGTCGAGACGTTGAGGAATGTTCGTGCGGACCATAAAAATTACGAAGCAACGCCATAACGAAACGGATGACTGGAGCAAACAGACATGGCATAGGGTTCATCCTATATGGAGCATGTACGGGAGCTGAGGACCGAACTTGTGACACAGAGAGCCTGACTGACCGATAGCTGATGCAATGTTCATAATCCCGGGCCTGACGTAGAAATAGATGGTGGATTGAGGATGTCGATGTCCCGTTTCGCGCGAGCCGCTCGCTCCCGATAGGGCCTCTCCGTTTCGCCGGTATAGGTATCGATGATCCGCTGGTATGCGAATCGTGCCTGATTGTATTGTTTGTTCATGGCCAAGTGCCGTCCCAGGGCCAGCCAATTCCCTACCGCTGCGTCGATCGCGGTTTTCAGCAACTTCCATTCGGGATCGACTCGATCAGATGCCACCGGTTGGGTGCGCTGTCTGATCGCGTCGGCCACCTGGCTGGCCATGGCTTCGATTTCTTCATTTTCATAAATGGCTGCTTCTACGCGATTCGCCTTCAGATTTGTCTGGAAAGCCCCAGCATGAGCCTGAATCATCTCTGTACGCTGTTTGTAGATGTCGTGTCCGCATCCAATGAGACCGAGAAAGATAACCGTGATAAGTGTTCCTCGAAACAGGCTGAGCTGATTGGCTAACATGGTGCGCTCCTGGTTTGAAGCCTCAAGCCTAGAATCGGAAACTCGCCCCGAAGCTTGCTCCATATTCCGGCGCCGCATTTGATAACCCTTTTACAAAACCGGTATTGAACCGTACGGTTTGTGTGACCTTCCAGCTGAGGCCCATAAAGACATCCCGAGGGTTTTGAAAGCCTGGCACTAGGGCACGCGCTTCTTCGTAGTATAGGCTACCCATGAGCGTCGGGAGAAAGTAGTATCCGAGTCCGACGTCATAAGACCATTGATTTCGCAGGTTGACTCCTTCAGGTTTTCCAATGATCGTATAGCCTGCATCGGCAAGACCAATGAACTTGTCTGTAAGCCGTTTTGTCAGCCCGATACCACCCCCCTCATCCCACTCGCCTGTCCCAAGTCCGCGATCCCGATCGGCCGTCGGTGCTTTGACACGACCGGTTACCATAATGCTGGGCAGCAGTCCGTTTTCACGTTCGGTATACAGATAGTATCGGCCGATCAAGAGCACATCACCGAGCCCGCTCTCGGTCACCCGTGAGGGAAGCGTTCCGGTGGACGTGGTTGTTGAAGGGCAGAGCCCGCCTGTTCTGAGGGGGACACCATTGACCACGGTCACCCCGCAATTACTCGTGATCGTGACATAGGGAATGACTAAGGTAAGGTCGCCGTTGTCGAACAATCGGCGAAGACTCGTAGGAACGTACAGGGTATCGGTCCGTACATCGGTTCCATACTTTCCGGTGAAGTAGCTTGCAGACCCTCCCACTTGCCAGCTGGGTCTGGGCCCCTGATCTTCCACATAGGCCCGATCTGCAGCTCCCGGAACCCGAGTTTCCTCTGCTTCACTCAAGATCGGACCCACACAGATTGCAAGCACACACACCAGTCCTGTTAGTAATTTCTTGTTGAAAGAGGGGCTGTCACGAGAATGATATGGGGCGCGAGCGCATGGCTCTGCCCATGTATGTGCAGGTGATTTACGTTCCATTGGGACGACCCTTTGATGAAGTGATGATGGGAACTTGACAGGTTGTGCTTGCGCTGACGACTTCGAGAGGACCCCACACACACAGCCGATCATCATACAAAACCACATAGAACGGCTTGGGATAATTGGGATCACTCACGCCGATCGCGGGATAGAGGAGGCAGCCACCAAGCCAGGCAGTGAACGGACATGCGAGCAATTCTTTGGCCCAGTGATAGCTGGGATACAGCCGGTATTCCCACACCGCGATTTGTCCATTATCTCTGACCACTTTTGCCGGTTTCCCCAGCGTCTCTTGCACCTCGGTTTTGGTCATAATCAATGAGAGAGGTTTGTCTAACCGGTCTTCATGGTGGACAAACGAATAAACGACCCCGCATCCGGGAAGAGCGAGGAGCGTCACTGCCATACAGAAGTTGTAGAAAGGCAGTCTCATAACCGGACTCCAGGTTTCAGTATGATGCAGATTATCCGCCTGATCAACTCGACCCGGCGACCCGCCAATCCTGGTGCCTCAGTGTATTCCTGTGTTGACATTGGTTGACACGAAGGCACGGATAGAGCAACCACGACTGACTCTGACGCTCTATCCGTGCCACATATGTCGACTCCTTTCGCTGTTGGTTGAATTAATGATGATGTCTCTCGGATTTGTCAGGACGGTCCTGTTGGATGTCCCTCGTGTCAAATCCGACATTTCGGATATCCCCGTGGAGGGCTCGCTGGTCCTTGCTCACGTCATCGGTTCTTAAGGTTTGTTGATCGGCCTCGATCGTTGCTGCAGTGGTATTGGCAGCAAGATCGTGGTTGAGCCTGACCACATCATGGCGAACATCCCTAAGATCTTTGGAAAGATCTCTGAGGTCGAAGCGAACATCTCGCCCATCGTTTCGAGTATCCTTCATATCCATTCTGCTGAGATCGTGAGTCCCGCGGAAATCTCCAGAGTCCATTTTCACCTGCCGGATATCTCCTCGGAGCTCCTGTCGATCCTGGCTGACATCCTTCAAATCGGCCTTCAGGGCCTTCATGTCAGCTGCGATCGTGGCGGCATCCGCATTGGCGGCAAGGTCTTGGGTGAGTTTCATGACATCCTGCCGCACATCCTTGAGATCCTTGGACAGGTCGCGGAAATCCGACCGCATCTCCCGCATATCCTGGCGGATCTCTTGACGGCTCGAAGCGATATCCCGTCCCTGCTGACCGTGTTCGCCGGCCACTTGGTTTGCTCGATCCAGCCCGCGCACTGCACCATCTTTATTGCTCATATGTCTTGGGTCCGAATTGTCAGAAGGGGAGGATCGGCCTGTCTCCTTCTCGTGGTGGGTATCTTTCACATCGATCCGGAGATCCCGGAGATCGCCCCGGAGTTCTCGCCGATCCTGGCCGACATCTTTCAAATCGGCCTTTAGGGCCTTCATGTCAGCTGCAATCGTGGCGGCATCCGCATTGGCGGCGAGATCCTGGTTGAGTTTCATGACATCCTGGCGGACGTCCTTGAGATCCTTGGACAGGTCGCGGAAGTCTGACCGCGTCTCACGGAAGTCTTGGCGGATATCCGAGGTTGAACGAGTGTCTTTCACATCGCTCCGGAGATCCCGGAGATCGCCCCGGAGTTCTCGCCGATCCTGGCCGACATCTTTCAAATCGGCCTTTAGGGCCTTCATGTCAGCTG
>DATNCR010000214.1:0-8448 GCA_035607135.1 Nitrospiraceae bacterium | reverse complement strand
CGTCGACGGATGCGAAGTGCCGCCGGCCAACGGCGAGATGGACGTATCCAGCATGTCCAGCCCCCCGAGGATCGCCATGAGGGAGGTCATCGAGGCCATCCCCGAGGTGTAGTGTGAATGCAGATGGATGGGGACCTTGACTGCCGCTTTGATCCGGCGTACGAGGTGATACGCGTCGAGCGGAGCCAAGAGCCCGGCCATGTCTTTGATGCAGAGCGTGTCGGTTCCCAAATCCTCCAGCGTTTTGGCCATATCGACAAAACGGTCCACGCTGTGGACCGGGCTGACGGTGTAGCTGATGGCGGCTTCGACATGTTTGCCGCAGGCTTTTACTTCCCGCATGGCTCGTTCGACGTTCCGGATATCGTTCAGTGCGTCGAAGATGCGAAAGACGTCGATGCCGTTCGCGGCAGACCGTTCGATAAACCGCTCCAGCACGTCGTCGGCATAGTGCCGATATCCGACCAAGTTTTGCCCGCGGAGCAGCATTTGGAGCTTGGTATTGGGCATGGCAGCACGGAGCGCCCGGAGCCGTTCCCAGGGATCCTCTTTGAGGAAGCGGAGGCACGTGTCGAAGGTCGCGCCACCCCAGACCTCGAGCGACCAATAGCCGACGGCGTCGAGCTTTTGGGCGATGGGCAGCATGTCTTCCGTTCGCATACGCGTGGCCAAGAGCGACTGATGGCCGTCGCGCAAGGCGACATCGGTGATCAGGACAGGCTTGCCCGTCGCCGGTTGAATCATCAGTTCTTGGCCGCTGTGGGCACGTGTCTTCGACGTCCGGACGGCTGGCCCGGCTGTCCGCTTCTTGGAGCCCTGTGTTCGGGAGGGTCGTCGTGTTGCCATAATGTCCTGATCTATGCCTTATCTCATCATCGGATCACTGGGTTGATAGGCAGTGATCCGGCTACAGTCCTTCATAGGCGGCGATAGCGGCAGAGAGTGCAAGCACCAGATCCTCCGGCTGCTCAAAGTCGTGGTAGTTGAACAGCTCAGGATGCGTCTCTAGATAGGACGTGTCGAAATGTCCTGCCATGAAGTCCTGGTCCTGCATGATCTCCATCATAAAGGGGATCGTCGTCTTCACCCCGCGTAAGACGTACTCTTCGAGCGACCGTCTCATGCGGCTGACCGTTTCTTCCCACGTACGGCCTCGCACCGTGAGCTTGGCCAAGAGCGCGTCGTAGTAGGGCGGCACCGCATAGTCTTTATAGACGGCTCCGTCGATGCGCACCCCGATTCCGCCCGGCGAGAGATAGGCTGTGACGGTTCCGGTGGAAGGCCGGAAGTTGTTCTTCGGGTCTTCCGCATTGATGCGGCATTGAATGGCATGGCCTTGGAGGGTGACCTCCTGCTGTGTGATCTCAAGTGGGAGGCCGGCTGCAATCGCGATCTGATTGCGCACGATGTCGATCGCCGTGATCTGTTCAGTCACAGTATGTTCGACTTGGAGTCGCGGGTTCATCTCCATGAAGTAATAGCGGCTGTCCTGATCGAGAAGGAACTCGACGGTGCCGGCATTGTCATAATCGACCGCCTTGGCGATGGCGATGGCGGCCTCACCCATTTCAGCACGAAGACTTGGCGTGAGAATCAAGGATGGCGCGATCTCGATGAGCTTTTGATGCCGGCGCTGAATCGAACAATCGCGCTCGCCCAGGTGGATGATGTTGCCGTGCCGATCGGCCAGGATCTGGAATTCGATGTGATGCGGTCGCTCGATATACTTTTCAAGGAAGACGATTCCATCACCGAAGGCAGCCTGGGCTTCCCGAGAAGCGACGGCCATGTTCTCGCGAAGTTCGGAATCCGACCGCACCACCCGAAGGCCGCGTCCTCCTCCGCCTGCGCTGGCTTTAATGATGACGGGATAGCCGGTACCTTTTGCAAATAACAGGGCGTCCTTGATGTCGGTGACGCCGCCGTCGGTACCGGGGACGATTGGGACCCCGACTCGCTTGGCCAATTCACGGGCTTTGATCTTGCTTCCCATCAAGTCGATGGCATGTGGTGACGGGCCGATGAAGGTAATACCGGAGGTATGGCACAGCTGCGCAAATTGCGAGTTTTCCGAGAGAAATCCATAGCCTGGATGAATGGCATCCGCGCCGATCCGTAGTGCCAGGTTGACGATTTGGTGACTATCCAGGAAGCCTTTCACCGGTCCCGGTCCCACCATGTAGGCTTCGTCGGCCTTTTTAACGTAGATCCCGGTCGAGTCGGCTTCGGAATAGATGGCTGCGGTGGCGATGTTCAATTCACGGCAGGCGCGGATAATTCGCATGGCGATTTCGCCGCGATTGGCGACCAGAATTTTCTTGAACATACCGGTCCGTATCTCCTCAGATCGTTCGCGATTCTGCGAGAGTAATCAGGCGAAAATGAGCGCGTAAGCTAGCATAGGGTCAGGAGTCCTGTCGAGGGAGGTGGAGTCGAATAGACTGGATCTTAGGGAATGTTGATGCGGTTTTTCGCTGGCACTGCCCTGTGCTACGTGAGACGTTCGAGCGACGTATGGTGAGCGCAGGAAAGGCGGGATGGGCGAGATACCACGATTGCCAACAGAACCGCGCCGGCTCGCGTTCTCATTGGAGCAACGCCTATTTGGACTTAATCAAGACAGGTTTTGACTGGGCGCTTCCGCCTCCGGCAACGATGATAACAAACGACATCCCCGCTTTGGCATCCGGTACGGTGGCTTCAATCGCCGTCTCGCTCATGAATTTGAACAGAACGGGCGTATTTGAAGCCGCGCTGAAGGTCACCGTATGAAAACATTCTTTCGTGCCAAAATTCTCGCCGGTGATGACGACTTTGTCGCCTGGTTTGGCTTCGTCCGGCTCGACTTTGGTAATCCGTGGGCGCTTGTTCCGATCGCAGATGGGATCCCGTTCGACCTTTGCGGCATCGAATCCCTTAATCGACTCAGTGTCGTAGAGGGTGAATCCTGCGCCGTCAACGATCGCGCCTGACTCTTCCGCGTAGGATACGGTGATGGATGAAGCCATGAACCCGAAGAGTCCCAATACTATGAAAATCCACGATCGCCCGTTCCGCATTGGCCCCTCCTTCAAGAACAATGAGACATGATTATTTCTCTTTGATCGGAATATACGTTTCGGCAATGAGCTGTTGACCGGCCGGAGACAGGGCGAACTGAGTGAACGCCTCAGCCAGGGGGTTCGGCACCTTTTTGGTCAACAACAGAATAGGGCGCCGGAGCGGATAGCGGCCGTCTTTGACGGTGGGGACCTCCGGTTCAACCTTGTCGATGGGCAAAAGTCTGACGGCAACGCCGCCTGAGACGACGGACAACCCCTGGCTCAGGGACAGGTAGGTGACTGCAGACAGAGGGGGCAGTGTGCCCACAACGGTCTTGACGACCTGGTCATCTGAGCCAATCACTTTGGCGGCACCTGTAATCTTACCGGTCATGTCGAGTTGTGATTCAAATGCATCGCGGATGTTTTGGTTTCGAGGCCGGTCGATGACCAATATTTTCGTCTCAGGACCGCCGAGGTCTGACCACATCGTGACTTTTCCGGAGAAAATGTCGGCCACTTGTTGCTTCGTGACGTCTTTCGTGAAATTGGAGAGGTGTACGAGGACGCCGATTCCATCCCACGCGATGGACGTCGCCGAGAGGCCTGGTTCTTCGGCTCCGGTCACCGCGATGTGGGCCTGGCCGGATTTCACCATCTCAACGGGTTTTGAATTGCCATCCCAGACGAGATCAAGATAGGCTCGCGGGTTGGCTTTTTCAAATGCGCGGGCGAGAGGCTCGATCGTCGTCAGCTCCGGTCCGTTGCCAGCAATGGTGAGACTTCCTGAAACCTCTGCAAGGGCGACAAGGGCTGTTCCCCAGCTGAGGAGAAGGCTGAGAGCCAGGGAGAACACGAATCTCGCAGTCATGCAGTCTCCAAGGGGTAGGGGTGGAAGTTAAGAAGAGGGCGGTGTGTGTTCACCTATAGGCTACGGTTTGGTCAGTTCTCCGTTGTGCCCCCGGAAGAGGGATCGGAAGATGGAGCTGCGTCAGGGGCGGCGCGTTTGCCCATCAGCGGTGGAAGTTTGGCAAATTTTTCCATCCGCTCGTCTAGCATGTTGTAAGCCTTGATTTCGGTGAAGCCAGGTTTGCGGGTCCCTTTGATTTGTGGCGTGCTGGCGGACAGGAGCCGCGTGGCGTTTTGGGCCTGACAGTGAGGGCACACGGTGTCTTCACTCTGGCATGGACGGATTGGGTGGCGTCAAACTGCTTCTCGCATGTACCACAACGATATTCGTAGATCGGCATATTTCGTATCCTCAAGCGGGATGACGGGAAACCAAGCACGCGCTCTTGACCGGTCGTTAAGCTTTGCCTTATTCTACACACTGCGCTGAGATGACTTCTAGTGGCAAAGAGGAGGATTTCGATGTCCCTGTTGATTCGGAAGTATAAGAGTGTGAGTGGAATGATGCAGGAAGAGCGGATCGACGATCCGGATCGGATCGACCGGTACATGAGACTTTTTGAGAAGGACGATCTTAAGAAGCTTGAGACGGGCGTCAAGGTCTTCATAGAGAAGGATGAGTGGCAACTCCTGCCCTAACGTTGTGTCGCACATCCCGGTCGTAGACAAGACTCCACCGTAGATCGAATCAGAATCCGATTGCTGGTCATGAGTGTGTTCGGGCCCGGAATCACGAGCGAAGGGCTGTGTGGTGGCCTGCCTCCGAGGAGCTGTTTCTATGACCTATTGGGTTCACATCGCACGGTCGATCGACCGCGTCACGCTCCACAAGGATCGTTGTTCTGAGGTACCGTCTACGTCGATCGGTTCTTCAACCGATTTTTGGGAAGGCGGATGGTTTGATTATCCGAACAAGGAGCGGGCGTTAGCGGCGATGGAGCAGGCCGGGACGAATGAGCAGCGCCGTTGTCCGTTGTGCAAAGCCTAGCAGTGACGAGCGACGAAGACTCGGCGATCATGGATTGGTGCGATGACCGAATCCTGGTGACACATCTCTTGGCGCTCCGCGTTTATCACGTGACTCCATGCCACGATTCGCACTCCTGCTGACAACATTTATCTGGGGCGCGACGTTCCCTGCCACCAAAGCGGTGTTGGAGCAACTTCCACCACTGTCGTTTCTGTTCCTCCGATTTCTCCTGGGAGCACTGTTGGTCGGGGGCGGGTTTCTCCTGTGGAGATTGCGCTTGCGGCGCGAACCGGCGGTTTTACGGGCCGGTGCGATCGCCACCGGCTGGCTGTTTCTTGGCTATGTCCTCCAGACGGTCGGTCTCCACTATACGACAGCGTCCAACTCAGCATTCATTACAGCACTGTATGTCGTCATCGTGCCATTGATTCTGCGCCGATTCGACTGGCGCGTGTGGGTGGCCACTGGGATTGCCCTGGCAGGGCTTTGGCTGCTGGTGAAGCCCAGTGCATCTGTGAACGTTGGCGATCTCTTGACACTTTTCTGTGCGGTTGCGTTTGCTGCACATATTGCCTGTCTCGAGCGGTTCACCCGCGAGGTCGATGCGCCGTCTCTGTTTGCTTGGCAAATGATGGCGATGGTTGTCCTGTTGCTTCCCACGCTTTTGGTGGAACAGGCACCGGCTCAGGCATTCGCGCCGACGATGGTGTTGCTTGTGGGGCTGGGCGTGACCGGAGGGCTTGCGACCGGTGCTTTTGCTGTTCAAATGTGGGTGCAACGCATTGTACCTGCACAACAGGTGGCGTTGATTTTTGCATCAGAACCGGTTTACGCCGCCGGGCTCTCCTGGTACTTTCTCGGGGAAACATTGGATCTTCAGGGATGGGTGGGAAGCGGACTCATTTTGTTGTCGGTAATGGTGGGTGCGTTCGGGAGCGGCCCACAGCGGTCAACGCCGACGGTCGCCAGGATTCAGCCGGCTTAAATTAGGGGGTCAGGATGGCGCAAAAATTTGGAAATGGACGCTGGGTGCAGGAAGGGTTTCTGGATAATCGCGTTGACGGCACGATCGTGGGTCGGATTGTGTTTGCAGTGATCGGTCCGGTTGATGTGTATTTACGGGGAAACTTCAAGGCCGATATCGTGGGGCAGGTCATTCAGTTTCGGAATCGTCGATTTGAGGACGAGGATCTCGCCGGGCAGGTGATTGGCGACATGGAAAACCCACAGCTCGGGGATGTGAACTTAATTTCGTTCGACCCTCATCCGAATCTTGCTCCTCATCCGTATATCGAATGGTTCTCAACGAGGAAGAATCATTATCGCATCGTGCTGGACTCTGAAGATGCCTGGATCATTCCCGCATCGGAGATGGGAGAGATCGATCGGGTGAGTCGAACGATTCGTGAGGCGCTGGCTGGGCGGGTCACTGAACAACCGACTCGGGAACCTACTGATTGGATGTAGTGGGCTCAAACAGTGTGAGGCCTATTTTTGAATCGAATGAGGCTTCAGCCCTTACGCGAGAGAAGAACGACGATCAAACACTACTCTCTCCTCCGGCAATCCAGTCGCCCAATCCACATAATTGTTCGAAACATGTACTTCCGGCGACCGGATGTATGCACTACGGCCAGGTGGAAACCAGGGTCGCAATTTCAGTACGGTCGGTATGATCTGCCGCCTGCATTCCCGTCAAACGGCGGGCCCGTTGCCGGATCCAGATATCGCCTGGAGATAGCCGGGGGGAATAGTCCAGTAGAGGATCCGACTTTCCCCAAGCTGAAGGGAGAGATTCGGTGACCCCCGCGGGGGCATTCGCGAGACCGAGAGTGAGGGCGGCAGACGTGGTTTCCATGGCTTCAGATGAGAGAAGCGCCGCAGGCCGATGTTCCCCGACCACCTGAATACGTACAACGGATAGGCCACCGTCCATCATTCCCAATCGAGCCGCTGCGCCACGGGAAAGATCGAGGATCCGACTGTTGACATAGGGACCCCGGTCGGTGATCCGTACATGGAGATGCTTCCCGTTCGCCAAATTCACAACCCGGACCACGGTGCCGAGTGGGAGGGTGCGATGGGCCGCAGTCAATGCTTCCATGTCGAACAGTTCGCCGTTGGCCGTTTGCTTCCCATGAAATGACTTGCCATACCAGGAGGCCACCCCTCGATCCTCAATTCCAACGTCCAATTGAGACGCCCCCTTAGGAACCCACGAACAGCCACCCAGGAGCACCCCCAGACTGAGACCCACTGTCCATAACAGCTGCCGACTGCTTCCATGCGCTTGATTGATCACCAAACACCTCTTGTTCCTGGTTGAACCATCGGTCACACAGGATCCTGGCCTGTGTCCCTCACAGTACGGCCCGACCGATAGTCCAACAATCCCCAGTGCGTAGCCCTAACCCCTACCTTTGGATGAAGGGAAAGGAGAGGTCGATAAGGACCCGTTCAACAATGAACCAGCAATCTTGGCTGGTAACCTAGAGGACTCTATCTATGTATAGAAGAAAATACTTGTGCCAGTCAACCTAGGACTTACGATAGGTGGGATTGATGGGCAGCCTTCTGTCTTAACGATTGTCCCCCCGACCCCATAGCTCCCCCGCACATTTACATTTGGTGCTATGAGGCAGAAGTGCTATTGAACCTGAATGACCCGAGCAAACAGCCCGTCCTTCTTTTTAATGTAGGTCAGCCACACCGGCGCCCCCACACTGATGGTCTGAAGCATTATTCGCTTCCCCTTTCGTACAATCTTGGTTTGGGCTGTCACTTTGGCCCCCACAGTCATATCGTCATGCTTGCTCAACGGGGTTTTAATCACAATCATATGAGGAGTTTGGACGAGGTTCACGGCGACGACTTGGCCATGAACTCGATAGGTCCGCCCGTCGGCTGCCTCACTATCTGCCGGAATAGAGGGCAGCATCATCAATGCAGAGATTGCGATTGCTGCTCTCCACGCTTGACGCACCCTGGTCATCGAGTGATCCCCTCTGGCAGGCTTGCCCATGCGTGAGCGGACTTTAGCAGGATGGCGAAAACGTGTAAAGTTGTAGGTGGTCGGAACATGATATTGTTGACTGGCCCAATCCGACTGAGTAAGATGCCGACGTGTTGCCTGGTAGGGTCCGACGACCAACCCGCAGGCAGTACTCCCCAACTCACGCGATCCAATCACCACATATGATTGAAGTTCAACAGATTACGAAGCGGTATGGACAGCATACCGCTCTCGATCGTGTCAGCTTCTCCGTCGCCAAGGGCGAGGTGTTGGCATTCCTCGGTCCCAATGGGGCAGGGAAAACCACCACCATGCGCATCCTGACCTGCTTTATGCCGGCGAGTGAAGGTGTTGCACGGGTGGCAGGGTTCGATTGTGCGGACCAGTCAATGGAGGTGAAGCGCCGGATCGGCTATTTGCCGGAGACTCCGCCGGTCTATCTGGAATTGACAGTCACTGAGTATCTTCAGTTCGTAGGCCGCCTCCGGGGTTTGAGCGGAAAAACCCTCATTTCA
>DATNCR010000208.1:0-4326 GCA_035607135.1 Nitrospiraceae bacterium | reverse complement strand
GATTGTCCGAACAGATTCCTCAGGCATTGGAGATCGTCCATACCTATCGGCGTTATCTCCGAGATGGTCATGCCACGGTTGAGGAGTTGGCCATCGCGAAATCGCTCTCGAAAGAGCCGCAGTCCTATCACCATCAGACCCTGTTGACGATTGCGGCGCAGGAACTGCTCGCACGCGGCGTGACACTCCAAGCCGGCGACACGATTCACTACATCATTACGGATGCCGATGCGGCCTATCCGCCAGACCGGGCGCGCGCGGTGGATGGACTCGATGGAGCCTGGAGTTACGATGTCTCGGCCTATGACAATCTGCTTCTGAAGGCGATCCTCGTGCTGTTGACCCCCTTAGGCGTAACGGCGACCTCGCTGAACGAATCCACGGCAGGATGCTGAAAAAGTCGCTCTTCTCACCCGCCCGACCCTGGCGCGCCGAGACGCGCCTTTTCCCATGCAGCGTTCTCGCCTCGAAAGCACCCTCAACGTAGCCCACGAGGAGAACAAGCTGTCTTGGCAGCTGGGGGTGGGAGGGTGAGAAGTCTGAACCTTTTGAGCATCCTGCCGTTATTCTCCCATTGCCCCAGACAGGTGAATGTCTATCGTGTCAAAATAGTTTCTCCGCAGCCTGCTAGCAGGCTGCGTTCAAACCTGTCCTACGAGTCGGTCCGTACCTTCGGTTTACCATTATCCAGAGCCAGTTTGCGCGTGGTTAGGAGGGCACCAATTTTGCGATCTCCCCTGGTTTCCATGTGCGGCGAGAGGGCGTGAGATGAACATGAAGAAAAGGGGGATCCGATGGCACCAGTGTTGGAACTCGATCGGCAGACAGCCTCGTTCGTGCGGCAACTCGAAGAACAACGGAAACTCGAAAAGACTCTTTTGGTCGAACGGGTTCGTGGGACGAAAGAAGGGCTGGAGTCGGTCTTCACCGACATCAAGAGCCGCGTGGCGGTGTTGGAGAAACTAAACGGATCGGCAAGTGCCAGTTGCATTGCGCCGATCGGTTGGAGCCAATTGATCTTTACCGGACCGGCGAGCGTGTCGTCGCCAAATACTATCGGGTTCGGGGATCGAGATGAAACCCTTTGCAAGCTCGATCAGATTCGCTATCTCGAAGATACGAGTTACCTCCGTCTTGCGTCGAATCCCCATTATGTTGAACATATGTTGCCGAATAAATCTGCTCAGGCGCGTGTCGGGGCGAATCCATCCATGTGGGACACGTTGGGATATCTGCATGTCGGGTATACGACGATGTTGCAGATTCCGGCTGCGATGGAGCCGACGACGGTGTCGATCATGTCGAGGTTGAATACGCTGTTCAATTGGGTAGAGGCCAATGCGGTCGGGGATGAATGGTTCGCGCAGGTGTCGGCGACGGCGCGGCTGTGGGTGACCTACGACGGCGAGTTTCGCCAGGCTCCGGCCGCGCAGTTTGTGAGACTCCTCGCGACACCGAAGCAACTGCGAACGCATCAAGATATCGCGTCTCAAGCTCCGAGTGCGGCGTTGACCATGCAAGTCTCGGCATCAGCCGGCAGCGGTACAACGATCAGCGTATACGAAAGTATTGAACTCGTTGCCACCACGCCGAACGGCCATGCCTACGTCGACGGCATATTTTCCTGGGAACCGTTGGCCGTGCAGTTGCGAGAAGGATGACAAGGGGTGTCGATAGAGATGAAACATTACGGGGATTGGTAGAGAGTCTGTACGATTTCTGTGGTGTTGAAGAGCATCATGTTGAGTCGGGTATACACCGCATGGCCGAAGTAGTGGTCGCGCACGTTCGTTGATCCGGTACAATCTGTATAGTCGACGAGAATTCCCAGCCCCTCACTGGGAATGCGGACGGCACGGCGGGCACATTCGAGCCATCGTTCAAACCCATCAAACGGCTCCACGATTTCCCATACGGCTTTATTGGCTGCCTTCCCTGCATCGGTCGTCGGCACAGCATCGCTGCCGGCCACGGCCAGTTCCTGCACATAGTCTCCACCCCATGCGATCGGCATTTCCATCGTGATCTGGGGCAACTCCATTTTCGAGAGCCAGGTTTTTCCATCGGTCCGAAGGTTCCGATGGTTGACGATGTGCAGCAGTTTGCCCAATCCGGAGGGATCCCACCCGTAACGTACCGGCATGCCCAATGTGACGACGTCCAGTGTGGCCCCATTGAGGAGGGTGCCCTTCGACAACAATGGCGCGATACGTTGGATTGTCGTCGTGATGTCTGACCGGTCGACGTCCGAGGCATATGCCGACAGGAGATCACACAGCCGTGTCCGGCTGCTGGTCGAAGCAACAGATAGGAGGTTCGAGGCGAGGGCAAGGACTAACCCGGCCTGCCCATGAGCTTGCACGAGAATTCGATCTCCCTGGCCCAGCTTGTAAGTCTCGCACCAGTCGCAGAGACGTCTGAGCATAGAGACTGCTGCCAATGCACGGCCCAAGTGATGGTGTTCACAGGACCAGAGCTCGCGGATGTAATGGATTGGACGATCCAGGCCTCTGTTGAGTGACTGTTTCATCTGTTCCATATAGGCGTTCGTGAAATTGCCTGCATCTCCAATGTGCTCATCGAGCAGTCTCTTGGTGGCGTCATCATTCAGAAGCGGGGGCTTCAAGCCGCCGGGCAGTGCGGCGATGCCATGACTGCTGTCACGCATCAGAGCCAATAGGGCATCGAGGCCCGCCACACCGCGTGAGTAGCCACGTTTGAGCCCGCCCAGTTCATCCAACCGTTGCACCCCAAAGACGTCGGTTCCCAGGATGGAGCCGTGCATGAAGACGATCAGGCGGACGCCGGTGTGCGAGAGGCGCTTGCCGAGCTCAGCCATCGCGTCTAGGCCGGAGGACGATTCTGATAAAGCAGTCGGAGTGGCCTCACGAACCGTGATTCGCTCGCCAGGATTCCTTCGAGACATCTCGTCGTGTTGGAAATTGTTTTCAATAGGCATGGGGGAGTTACATACCCGAAGTGAGTGAAGGACTGCAATGAAAGGTTAGTCGGATGCTGAAAAAGTCGGTCTTCTCACCCGCCCAACCCCGGCACGCCGAGACGCGCCTTTTCCCGTACGGCGTTCTCAGTTGCCCGTCTCCCTGCAACGTACCCCCGGTGATTGAGCTGCCTTGGCAGCTCGGGGTGGGCGGGTGGAAAAGGAATACGGCTCGGTTGTCGAACTCCCTGCGGCCTTGCTGAACAGCCTTTTTGAGTATCCTCAGACTGTTCTGGCATCAGCACCATTCTAAGATTCCAACGGTATCTAAACCGAGTTTTGCTACAGTCTGTTACAGGGATGCTGTTTATCGAATGACTGTCGGGGTAGGGTCGAGGTGGTCGGGTGCTGGTTTGGGCTGGATCTGGTTCTTGAGCATGACGGCGGTTGCGCTACAGGTCTTGCTGTCCTCGTCGATCTGGCGATCGACGATCTTCACGCCCTGTAAATATTCTTGAACGATTTCCTCCCGTGTGACTTCGACATCCTGCTCGGCAGCGCCTCCGATCCGCTCGCGAACTCGGTCGACCATGTGCTCTTTCACCAAAATACGAATCTGTTTGGCCAGATCAGTTCGGGCAGAGAGTTCCGATACGCGCTGGCAGATGATACGCCCTTTCGCCATGTCGCCCTGACCTTTGCCGACGAGGTACTGGTCCGATGAATAGCTGTTGCGATCTTCCACCGTGCGATGCAACACAGCCGGCGCTTTCGAGGAGTCTCCTTGTCCTGTGTGCTGTGTGAGTTGGTTAAACGATTGCGCTGCGTGGGTTCGAACATCGTTCGAGTCCGCAGCATACGAATGCAGCGGTAGCAAGCCTGAGCAGCCTGCGGCGATCAACACAACCATCAACTGACCACGTCTGTTCCTCACGCGCTACCTCCCTCGACCTCCGCCCCCGCCATGCCCGCCCCCTCCGCCTCCTCGGCCGCCTCCCCCATGATGTCCACCTCCGCCGAACCCTTGAGGCGCCATCTGAGAGGGTGCGTGTGGGACATGCTGAAAGGCTGGCGAATGGCGCTGATGCATCGCCGGAGGTAAGTGGTTTGTCACAGGCGGTGTGCCAGGCGCTGTCTGCGGCTGCTGTAAAAACTGCTGAAGCGCATGAGTTGACCGTGAGCCGGGGGTCGGAGTCTGATGCGACATGGGCGGAGCAGCGCTTGGTGACGGCAGGAACGGATTCAATTGGCGGACATCGCTCAACGATCTCGATCCCGTGGAAGGCATCTGATGGATGACGCCGGGTTGATTGCCGATGTGCGGTGGCGCTGTCGGTGTGCGATACGTAATTTCGTTCAACGTGCGTGGAGCCGTCTGCGAGCCCGGC
>DATNCR010000174.1:0-3725 GCA_035607135.1 Nitrospiraceae bacterium | reverse complement strand
TCTTGCTAACTCCTAGGGCAATGTACAGGTTGTGACCGAGCCCCAATACAGTCGTTGTGTGAGTCGACGGGAGGCGGTGCAGTTTATAAGGCATGGGGCATGGCCCTGGCCCTGTCACGGAGTGACTCGTGGCCGTTCACTCCAACGGCCAGGTCTCATGACCGATCCAAGCACCAGCATGCCGATGATGATCAGGAACAAGACGAACGCAACGAACAACAGGACAGCTCCGCGCAGTTCGCTGACCATAGACGCTCACCTCCTCCGGAATTCACGTTGAGAGAACCAAGACTGCATTGGGCGCTGAATTGATCAGTGCATTCTGTGTCACGAGATCCTGTTCTTCGAGATGCGCACGATATCCTGCTCGCGCAGGGTGGATTGAGTCAGGGACGAAGAAAATTGAAACAGCAGCGTGGGCATGATGGCGCGTCTCCAATGGCCTAAGGAAATGACAGACTCATTTGAGAGGGTGGTTGCACGGCTGGTCCGGTCACCGGCCTATACCGGACGGCGACGACCCGAACGGCTCCCAATGTGATCAACAGGCCGGCGAGCGCTGCGAATTGCTGCCATTCCCCGCCTGAGAACCAGCGCGAAATGATCTCGGTCAACATGACCACCAGGACCGTGTCCACGATAAACGTTACTCGAACCCGGCCATCGGAGCAGTAGGTCAAAGTCGTCTTCAGAACCTCCACCACTGCAAGGATCGTGAGCGTGTCGACGATAATGTGCCTGAGGGCGACCTCAAGGTCTGTTGACAGCAGCAAACGAAGGTCCATGAAAGTCTTTACGACGCCGCCGACAAGACCGACAAGAATCGTGATGATCAGTAAATTCAAAGTGAATCGAATGGCCATTTCCCAGAGCTGCATTGCTGTTGGAGCAGCCTCGAGCAGCCTCGCTCGATGAAACCATCGCGGCGAAGAAACGTTAGAGCATGTATCATGGGTCATGGCTAATTCCTGCTCACATCTAGAGTTCGTCGACTGATACGGGATGCAAAAGGTCACGGACCGACAAGACCCCGACAACTGAACCGCCATTGAACACCGCCAAGTGGCGTGTTCGGTGCTGATTCATCATATTGGCGGCTTCGGTAATCGGACGTCGCCAATCGATGCCAATGACAGGGCTGCTCATGATCTCTTCTACAGGCACATAATAGGGAATGCGTTCCACACCAATGACTTTCCGAATAATGTCCGGCTCCGTAACAATTCCCACGATGCGATGATCTCTTTTCACCAGCACACTGCCCACTTGATGTTTTTTCATCATCTTGGCTGCTTCCATCGCCGACATGGCGGCTTCAATGTTCACCAAGCTTTTCGCCATCAACTGCTCGACTGTTACCATGATGTCCTCCTTGCATGAATGGGTGAAGTTGTTTCGTCTTGGAGATCTGATGGTTCATAGATCAAGGCGTGACCGTTCGTGATGCGGAGGCGCAGGATCGGCAGTATGACGTGCTGCTTTGTGGCGAGTAGTGTTCGAATGGCGAGGACCAGCGGAATGGACAGAACCGCGCTGATCACCAAGACGAACATGTAGGGTTCGGAGAAGGTCATTGAAGCACCTCCGACCAGACGGCTGCCTTGTATACGGGAAGCTTAATGGCCGGGTGTTCCGGCCGGATCACTGGTGAGTTACCAGGATGTTAACTTTCGAGCGACGGGAACGACGCGGATCGAGACGTAACGCAGGTGAGATGAATCGACACAGGTGTGAGAACTACTACTGTTCCACCAGCCGCCAGCCTTCCTTCTGCACACAACGTTCCGTAGCATTGAGTATCATCAGCTGGCTCCCCTGCTGTAATTTGGGGTCTCGAGCGACGAGACTTTGACACTTGTTGTAGTCAGTGATGTATTCGGAGGACGGTTTATTGGGATGGACCCATTCGGACGAGCAAGCTGAGAGGGTCAGTACGGCGATCGCAAGGAAAAGGAACGAATGCATGAATCCCTCCTGTTAGTGTCCGTCGCCGGCACCATAGCTTGTCCGGGCGTGCTCGTCAAGCAAGCCCTTTGAGATAGGTCCACTGCGAAGGCATCAAGGGGAGCATGCAGAAAAGCTAGATAGTTTTCAGAGAGATACATGATAGAGATCAACTGTTTCATGAACCACCCATTGGTATGATTGTCTGGGCAGCACACCTCTGTTAGAGTGGCCTCTCACTTATCGAAGGAGGCGCTATGACCTCGGCGGATTGCCTGCTCTTGGATGCGAAGCATGCCATTCTTGACGAACATCACCGCAAATTTCAGGCTTTGCACAACGAGGGACGCGTGAACGAGGCGGTGAAGCAGTTTCACGTCACTCTGAGTTGCGCGAGTGATGTGTTGAACGATGCCCTGCGGCTCTTGGAGGACACACTAGAAGCCCACCGTCAGGCCACGCTGATCAGCCCTCCTTCACACCCGTCGACTAACTAAATTTTCTTGGTCGTTGACTGCGCTTCCCTACTCTGCGACACTTTACGCGGGCTGGCGTAGCTCAATAGCAGAGCAGTGGCTTTGTAAGTCGATCTGACTCTCAGCACCCCTTGCGATCTTCAATGGTTGCAAGGGGTTTTTTCGTTTTCACATAGGGTAGAATGGAGCGCTGTTTGGCCAGATATAAATGCTTGCGGGCACAATGTTGGGCACAGAAAGTTAATTTCACGGAGGTAGTATATGGCAGAAACCTGTGATACCTATGCCGACGCGTTTCACATCAATATTGGACCATTTGGATGCACGATTAATTTTCTGTTGTCGGGCCCCACGCCACCAGCCCCAGGTAGCATAACCCAAGGAGACCGAGTCGCCTCCATCCGAATGAGTCTCGAACACCTCAAAGCGATGACGTTTGTACTGCATCGTCAGCTCGTAGGCTACGAACAGCAGGCGCACATTTCCATCCCTCTACCAACGGAGGTTCTACGAGGCATGCAAATCAGAGAAGAAGACTGGCAGACCTTCTGGCATGGATAAATGGGGAATTATATGGATGAGGAAAATGACATCGATAGTGAAGAGGACGAAAGCGGCGAGGAGGAGAGATGGAATTGTGTGAATTTCTGAAAGGACTATATGAAGTCTTTCCACATCGTGGTTCTTTATCGATTGCCGTCCGTCTGCCCAGCTGTCTGGTTGAACGCCTCTTGAGGCTGAATTAACTTTTCTATGCGTTGAGACGATTAATTCTAAGCCGCAGAGGGAGGTACTCAATGATGGTGGCCCACCTGTTCTTAGTCTTCCTGTTGAGTAGCGGATGCATCAGCATCGACACCGATCTACGAGTTCGAGATGAGGCCGTGAAACCCATGTTGACCGGCGAAGATTGTGTCGGCATCTACTTTGGCATTGGTACCGGCAGCGTGCGGATGACTGAGGCCATGAAGACGCATCACAACGTCCAAGAAGAACGCCAGACGACTTCGGGTCTCGAGAAGGTCACAGTTCGCGGCGGGTTGCTGATCCGCCGCATTCATTCAGTGGTCCTGAAGGACAATGCCGCGTTTGGCTTCGGAAAGCGATGCCTCGAAGTGACGGGTGAACCTTGACCTGCACGACTGGCAAACCCCAAGCGTCCCGGCTGGTATTGGTACCGTTACACGCCGACTGCGGAGCCGCATCCTGTAAAAAGCTTCGACGCCAATCTTCTATACGTCTGGCCGGTCAACGACCGAGGAACAAAATAGGAAAATGTCACGGTGCCGCTATCATATTGCTCAG
>DATNCR010000173.1:0-24088 GCA_035607135.1 Nitrospiraceae bacterium | reverse complement strand
GAGCGGGGTGCCGTCTTTGGTGAAGACGGCGGTTTTATAGCCCACCATATAACGATCGGCTGGCAGCTGAAAGGCATGCTTGGGCATCGAGGCGGCGAGGTCGCCGTCGTGCCCGGCGGGCAGATCGATAGGCCCGAACGTGAGGGTGACGGTATTGGGTTCGACCGTCACCGTCGTGGTGGTTTGCTTCGAAAGGGTGGGGACGGCGTGATGGTCGTGCCCGTCGTCGGCCAGGACCGGGGCCACGAACCAGAGGCTCACGAACAGAAGGCAGAGGGCCTGACGCATACAACCTCCCAAGAAGAAAAAGTGGTCACATGAATATGTCGTGCAATGTCCGGATATGCCTGTCGGGTAGGCAGGTGTCATTGTGCAGTCGGTGGAGGGGGCAACCGTTTCCAGGAGTAGGTCCCACCGTGCTCGCGTGGGGGAATATTTTTTTGGGTACCGACCCGCGAATACCACCACACACCCTTTGCTTGGGTGCCATCCTCTGAAAGCAAGACCTCAAAGCCCCCTTCACGATCATTACCCGGCTGCTGCCAGGTACCCTGCCAGAGCCGGTCTGCGAATTTAGTGGTGGTAAACCGTCCATTATGTTGGGTATAGGGACCGTTACCGGCTTTGTCGAGTGTGGCCTTGTAGCGTTTGTCGTCTTCCACTTCAAGAATCTCCCATTCTCCGCTGAGATCCGGAATGGGGGACGATGCGTTACTGACCAGATGTTGGGACGTGGGTGGCGCAGGTCGTTGAGCCAATGGGTCCCCCAGTTGAATCGTTCTGAATGACTCGTGCCACGATAACAGCATCCATTGTCCCTGACGACGTTCAAGCACGCCAGTCTCTCTCAGTGGAATGAGGGTGCGTTTTGGATTGGTTGCTTCCCCGACAAAGCGGATGTAATCCAGCTCCATTGCAAACCACGCGAGGTCGCCTTTGGTCCAGACCTTCAGTTCGTGGATCGGGATCTCAAGTTTCTGGACGGAATCAAATTCCTCCCGCATTTCACGCTCAAACTCCGGCCATCCCACATATTTGCGTCCACCGATCGTGTAGCTGGTGATATCGGCATCATGGGCCATCAGACGAGAAAGAGTCATCAGATCTTTTTCGGCATTGGCTTGAACGAGTGTGCGGATCGTCGATTCTGGGCCAGTCGAGTCGGCTGCGCGGCTCTCAATCACATGTGCAAAGCCAACAAACACGAGGAGGGTGCTCGTGAGAGCGAGTTTCATAATTCCGACCATGAGCAGGCTCCGTGTGATGCGCTAGTGGTGAATCACGATTTTGGGCGGCTGGAATGGCAGGCTACACGCGCCGTTCGTCCTTGTCAACGGCAGATGCAGGTGAGCGACCGTAAAAATCCTAATGATGATAGGCCACCACGATCACCGTCACATTGTCTTCTCCTCCTCTGGTCAGAGCCTGTTCGATCAGATCATGGCAGGCTCGGTGGGCGTCGCCGTTCGCGCGTGAAAGCACCGAGGCAATAGCTGAGTCTTCCAACATTTTTGTGAGCCCATCACTGCAGAGCATAATCAGGTCGTGCGGAAGGACCGGCATCGAAGTCAGTTCCGGTTTCATGTCGACGCCCATCCCCAAGCCTTTGGTCAAGATGTGACGCTCAGGATGTGTGAGTGCCGTGGCCGCATTGATCAGGCCGCGCTGCACAAAGTTTTCTACGAGGGTATGGTCACGCGTCAATTGCTTGAGCGCTCCCGTCCGATAGAGGTAGGCTCGGCTATCTCCCAAGTGAGCGATATGGGCAGATGGCATTGGTGCTGGCGTGATCGTGAATGCGACGAAGGTCGTGCCCATCCCTTGCAAGGACGGTTTCGCGAGCATGAGGTCATGAATTCTCTGGTTGGCGCTTGTCACGAGATCTGCGACAAATTCGCCGGCCGCGTTTGGGTGCTCGCGGAGCCAGGCCTCCCGTTCTCGTGCCCGCTGTGTGGCTACGGAGACAGCCGTTTGGGCTGCGAGATCCCCTGCGGGATGACCTCCCATCCCGTCCGCCACAATCCAGACGCCGCAGTCGTTCAGGAGAGCCAGCGCATCTTGATTCGTCGCTCGAACGTGGCCCCTCTCGGTTCGACCGATACCGGTCCACTGCTGGGGTTGTATCACGGAGCGACCTCGACAGGCATTTGGTAACGGGCCGGCGGAAATCCAACAGAAGATGGACCGAAGCGCGCGACCATTTGGTCATAGAGCAATGCCGCGAGGGGTTCAAGATTTTGAGTATCGGCGGCGTTGTACCTCAGCAAGAGATCGCGTGCGGCCTCGTCTCCCGCGCACCATTGGTACCACAGGCGAACGGCTTCCCATCCGTCGAGTCCCACCACGTCGATCTCGCGTGCAATCTGGACTTCGTGCTCGATGTGTTTCAGACCGCCCTGCATACCCAGTCGGCGCGCCGCAAAGCAGAGATCGAAGTGCGGTTTCTTAAAATTCAACCGGGGGAACTTCGTCTGCAAGTAAGGAATGTCAAACCCGCTGCCGAAGAATGTAATGAAGAGGTCTGTCTGTTCCAGCTCTGCGTGCAATCGGTCTTCCGTTAAGGTTTCTCCGCGGATCAAGCTCGTCATGTGTCCGTTGCGATACAATCCGACCACCGTCACATGACCTTCTCGCGCAGACATCCCGGTCGTTTCGATGTCCAGATAGAGCGTGCGATGGCGAAACGCTTCGAAGAGGCGCCAGTGCTCACGACTCTTCAGGCAGGTACCGAAGTAGTGCGCGTCGCCTTCTTCCAGGCGTGACTGGGCGGTGGTGAGTTCGCGGTCATACCACTCTTTTCTGGTTGAGGAAATACCGGGCAGGGCCGGAGATCGGAGGAATGCGGACCAATCCAGAATGCAGTCCTGCCAGAGACGACGTTCGGAACTTTGACCGATGCCTTTGAGAAGCACGAAGGATGACGTGAGCATATGATCGTGGGATTGTAGCCTTGATTTCATCGAATAAACAAGCTAAAGTCCGCGACCTGAGCGGGTTTTCATCTTATGGCTGCCGGGAGGCGCCGAGTAGAATTCCATGGCTGCTCTCCCCAACAAAATTCGTATCACCGTTGGTTCCGTGCAGCTGGACGCAGAACTTAAGGCAACGAAGACGGCTCAGGAAGTGTACGCGGTGTTACCGGTTGAAAGTCAGGTCAACACCTGGGGCGAAGAGTTCTACTTTAAGCTGGCCGGAGTGAAAGATCATAGAGAGATGGCAACAAATCACGTCAAAGTCGGCGATGTCGCGTTCTGGGGGGCAGGACAGGTCCTGGCCATTTTCTTCGGGCGCACACCAATGAGTATGGGGCAGGATCCGGTTCCGGCTGACCGTGTGAATGTCATTGGCCATATTCTTGGGGATGCTTCGGTACTGCGGCGTGTGATGGACGTGCCGACCATCCGGATCGAACGAATCTAGTAGAATGCTGAAAAAGGGCGGAGTGGCTGGGACGATCCCTGTGCTCGCGCAACGCGCGGCCTCCGAAGGCCCTCGTTGGACGCGCGCAGTTGGGATTATCCCAGCCACCCCTTAGAAAGTGATAGGTCACTGCGGCCTTGCTTGGGACAAGGCGCGTCCCAGGGCGAAGAGGCTGTCTTGGCAGACTCAGGGCGGGAGGGTGAGATAACCGCCAGGGCTGGGCGGGTAAGAAGTCTGACCTGTTTAAGCATTCTACGGGACCATGCTCTAGGTTTCTCCATGGATCGCTAATTATGCGACTATCGAAAGAACGCGTTCGCCACATGTCGGAATCGCTTGTCACCAGGTTACAGGAGGAGGGGCATGTCGTGCTCGCCGGAGATCGTAAAGTGTTTGTCGAGCAAATTGATCATGCCATTCTCGAGGAACTGTTGGTCGAAGACCGCCTGAACGCCGAAGTGCGGCAGCTGTTGAAAGCCTACGAGCAAGATATCGAACGGGGACACGTGGACTTCCAGAAGATGTTCACGATGGTGAAGAGTAAGCTGGCGCGCGAACGGGGGATCATTCTCTAGAGCGTGAAACGTGACTCGAATCATGATTGAATGTCTCACCGCGGTACGCCGGACATGTTGTGTGTGATGTTTCACGGATGAGTTATGTTAAGCGAAGACAAAGTCAGTCATCTCTCCCACGTCATTCTTCAGGCGGTGAAGAAGAGCTCGCTGGTGACCATGCAGGCCGACGAGGGGCGGGTCCTGAAAGAGATCAAGCGGGTACTCGCATCTGAGTTGGCGCAAGAAGAAGAGATAGATCGAAAGGTCAAAGCCAAGCTGGCCTCTTACTCACGCGGGATCGTCGAGGGCAGTGCAGAGTGGGACGTGCTCTATCGGAAAACATTCGAGGAAGAGACACGGAAACATGCGAAGGCGTGAGGTGTCTAAGACACATGGAGGTACCATGAAATACCTGTCTATACTGGGCGTGATTCTCTTACTCGTGGGGGCAGTCGCCTGTTCGAAGAGTCGAGCAAAGCCGCTGGTTCCGCTGGTGCTCGAGTCGGGAGTGAAGCCGCAAGCGGAGGTCTTGACCGAACAGGGGACACAGGCATATCAAGCGAGGCAATTCGACGACGCGAAAAATTACTTTTCCCAAGCAGTAGCCACGGCTCCACAATCGGGGCCTGCGCACTATAACTATGCCTTGGCATTGAATGCCCTGGGTGACACAGAGCAAGCGCGCCAACAGTTCATGGAAGCGGCCAACTTGGCTCCGGGCGACAAAGTGATCTGGGATTCGCCTGCGCTCAGCCCGTTCGGCAATGTCGAGTCTCCCAAAAAGAAATTAAACCAAATGCCAAGTACGCGCCAGGGCTTGGGCGGCGCCGGCGCCGGGACTCGTTAGTTGCAGACAATCAGAGAAAGGGTGCGTTGATATGGCAAAGGAACTCAGCATCGGTGACAAGGCTCCCGCTCTGTCGCTTCCCGACCAATCGGGAGAACGGGTCAGCCTGAAAGATTTTACGGGTAAGCAAGTGGTGCTCTATTTTTACCCCAAAGATGATACCCCCGGCTGTACCAAAGAGTCGTGCGACTTTCGCGATGCCATCACTCCGATGAAGAAGGCGGGAGCCGTGATTCTCGGTGTGAGCCTGGACGGCAAAGAGTCTCACCAGAAGTTCATCAAGAAGTTCGACCTCCCCTTCACGCTGCTGAGCGACGAAGATGCCACGGTCTCGAAGGCCTACGGTTGTTACAAAGAGAAAAATATGTACGGCAGAAAGTATTGGGGAATCGAACGCAGCACCTTTGTGATCGACCAAGCCGGCAAACTGAAGGCCATTTTGCGCAAGGTCAAGGTCGACGGTCATGTAGCAGAAGTGCGAGCGGTTCTGAAAGCGTAACCTTTACAGGATGCTGAAACAGTCCGCTAGCGTCGTTCTCGCCTCGAAAGCATCCTCAACGTAGCCCAGAGGCTATGCCTCCGGTGCTTCCATCGGCTGCGGCCTTGCTGGACGAACTGTTTGAGCATCCTGTTCGAAGCTCTTGTTTTAGCTGCCTCGATTCCGTCGCACCATAATAATAGTGTTTCCACAGATTCATTGTGTGGCCGTGCGGCCTATGAGTGTTTTTTTCCGCAGAGCCGGTGTTTTCACCACCCTCCTTTTTTTGACTGCAACCACCATCCTCTTCGCGGCGGAGAAGACGGTCGGAACCTTGACGGTTCACGATAGCCTGACCGCACCCAACCAATCGGCCACCATCGAAGTGACGCTCACAGGGAAGGGTCTCTTGACAGAAACCGGCTTGGGGGGTGAGCCCATCGAACTTCTCATCGCAGGCAACGTTGTCGCGACCGCGATGACAGGCGGCGATGGGCGGGCCTTCCTGTCATACACCCCAAAGGCCAAAGGGGTGGTTCCATTCACCGTGCGTGTTGGAACCACTCCGAGAGTCGCCTTGGCCGAAGTTGGTGCGAACCTGGCCGTCTGGGAACGGCGCAGTCCGATCATGGCTGTGGAAATGGCTGCGCTCATGAAAGACACCGCCGGAGAGGGGCCGACCATAGCCGGGCCTGGGAAAGAGGTGGAAGGCAGACGTCCGATGCCTGATGCCGCGGAGGAACTCGGCAAGCTCACGCAGTTTTATTACAATGTGCTCTATGTGGTCACGCAGGATAAGGCGGGAGGTACGACCGATCAGGTCAATGCGCAAGCCAGACAATGGCTCAAGGATCACAAATTTCCGGTCGGACACATTCTCGTGTTGCCGTCTGGGCCAGAGACGTTTGGCGCGAAGCTTGATGAACTGCATGCAGCCGGATGGAAGACACTCAAGGTAGGGGTAGGACGCACGAAGGCTTTTGCCGAAGTGTTTGTGCAGCGCCGCCTCGAAGCGGTGATGGTGCCCGAACCAGTGAAGGGTGATGCGCCGCGCAAAGCGAAGGTGGCAAAGGAGTGGAAAGAGGTGCGCAAAAAAATGTAGCGGGCAACCGGTTGCCCTTCTTGCTCGCGCAACGCGCGGCCTCAGAAGGCCCTCGTTGGACGCGCGCAGTAAATGGCAAACCGGTTACCCGCTTGTCGGGATATCTTCCGCTCTGGGTGGAGGAGGAAAGTGGAAGATGAAAAAGATTGGAAGGACACGCATGTTGGCCTAGTGCTCCCGGAACGGGCGCCCTGAGAAGGGCCTCGTTCGACGGCCGCACCTAGACCAACATGCGTACCCTCCCAACAGAGGGAATGCAAGCGAGCCTAGAGGGGTCAGATAGATGGATGACGGTCCATCGACGCGCGCAGTAAAGAAAAGTCCGCCGCTGTAGGTACGCCGTGAACATTCCCAAAATCCCACAGCCAGAGCTTCAGAAAATTATCGTTGGTCGTCCGCACGTTGTCCTCCTAGGTGCGGGAACCAGTAGAGCAGCGTTTCCACAAGGTGAAAAAAACGGACTAAGTTTGCCTCTCATGTGTGACTTCGTCGATATTCTAGGGCTGAATCCTATTCTAGAGAGATTTGGCATTGGTTACACTAATCGCAACTTTGAGGATGTCTATAGCGATATGCATGGGCAACCCAAGTACAAAGAAGCACGGGATAAAATTGAGGATTGTATACGGCATTACTTTGTCAGGATGGAGTTGCCAGACTCACCAACTCTTTATGATCACCTAGTTCTTTCTCTTCGCGAAAAGGACGTTATCGCAACGTTCAACTGGGACCCTTTTCTATATCAGGCTTGTGCTAGAAACTATACCTTTGCAAAGCCGCCTAGGCTTATATTCCTGCATGGCAATGTGGCGATCGGCTATTGTGCCGACCATAGAATGAAAGGCCCAGTCGGAGGCTTTTGTAGTAAATGCGGTCGTCCATTCATCGCTTCTAAGCTATTGTATTCGGTCAAAGAGAAGGACTACACAGCGGACCCATTTATCGACAGTGAGTGGCAAGGTTTACGTGGCGCCCTCAAAACAGCATATGTTTTTACAATCTTTGGGTATAGCGCGCCTCAGTCTGACGTTGAGGCAATTAAGCTACTTAAGGAAGGCTGGGGTAGCCCTGGACAAAGAGAACTAGAACAGATTGAAATAATTAATATTAGACCGGAAAAAGAGTTAGCTGAAACGTGGGAACCGTTTATCCATTCGCACCACTATGAAACTACATCGTCATTCTATAATTCATGGATTAGTCGCCATCCGCGAAGAAGTTGTGATGCCGTATGGAGACAAATGATGGATGTCGAGTTTCTCGACGATAATCCGATCCCAAGATCGCTCCCGTTTGAAAACCAGCTCAGTTGGTATCAGCAGCTGATTGATGCAGAGCGTGATGCAAAGAGGTCACCCGAAAGCGGCTAATTCCACGAACACAAAGCGTAATCTGATTGTCCCTGTCGTACCTTCCCTTTAGTAAGCCACTTCCTTTACTATAAGCCTTCAGACTTTCCCCCTTATTTATTGAGGCTCCTCTGAATGCGGGCGAAGACTAGTTTTTCCTGCCAAACATGCGGCCACCAGTCGCCACGGTGGCTTGGCCGTTGCCCGGATTGCAGCGGCTGGAACACGATGAAAGAGGAACGGCAGGCGCCGACCGGCAAGGGGCGGCCTGCGGCGATGAAGATCGCGCAGGCAAAGGCCACGCCGATTGCCGACATCGAGGTGGTTGGTGAGGCCCGCCGGCTAACACAGATCGGCGAATTCGATCGGGTGCTTGGAGGCGGAGTCATTCCAGGCTCGGTTATATTGATCGGCGGCGATCCGGGGATTGGGAAGACGACCTTGTTACTGCAGGCGCTCCCACGCCTGTCTTCCAAAGAAGAACCGGTGTTGTATGTCTCCGGAGAGGAATCTCCGAGACAGATCAAGATGCGGGGGCAGCGGCTCGGCATCGAGCATCCGAATCTCTTAATTCTGGCGGAAACCTCCCTCGAACAAATCCTCAAAGCCACACAAGAAATCCAGCCTGCCGCCGTGGTCATCGACTCGATTCAAACGGTCTATACGGAACAGATCACATCCGCACCGGGCAGCATCAGCCAGGTACAGGAAGTGGCAGGTCAACTCATGTGGTACGCAAAGCGCAGCAGCGTGCCGGTCTTCATCATCGGACATGTTACCAAAGATGGAGCGATCGCCGGACCACGACTGTTGGAACATATCGTCGATACGGTGCTCTATTTTGAAGGAGACAAGGGCCACAGTTTTCGTATTCTTCGTGCGGTGAAGAACCGCTTTGGCTCGACCAACGAAATCGGCGTGTTCGAAATGAAAGATTCCGGGTTGGAAGAAGTGAGCAACCCCTCCGAGTTATTCCTGGCGGAACGGTCCCAGCGCACGACGGGATCGGTGGTCGTATCCAGTCTTGAAGGATCGCGGCCGATTCTGGTGGAACTACAAGCATTGGTGTCCTCCACGAGTTATGCGATGCCGAAGCGAATGGCGAATGGGGTCGAGCAGAATCGGGTGTCGTTGTTGCTCGCGGTTATGGAAAAGCGGCTGGGTCTGCATCTGTCAGGACAAGACGTCTATGTGAACGTCGTCGGGGGGATGCATATCGACGAGCCGGCCATCGATTTGGGCATTGTGGCGGCCGTCACATCGAGTTTGCGCGAAGTGCCGATTGAGCCGGGACTCTTGGTATTGGGAGAAGTTGGGCTCGGAGGTGAGGTACGTGCGATCAGCCAGGCCGAAATGAGGATTCGCGAAGCGGCAAAGATGGGATTCAAACGCTGCCTGTTGCCGGAACGGAACTTGGCCAAACTGGAGCCCATCGATGGGATCGAATTGATCGGAATTCGAGAGGTGGGAGAAGCATTGGATGTGGTTCTGGCATAACAGGATGCTGAAAAAGCTCGCCAGCATCGTTCTCGCATCGTTCAGACCCTCAACGTACCGCAGAGGGTACGCCTCGGGCCTTCACTCGCTGCGGCCTTGCTGGACGACCTTTTTGAGCATCCTGCAAGGCAGTGTCCTCTTGTCCAAGACGGAGGCAGTGGAGGCTCATCTCCCTGTCCCTTTTGCTGTGATGGGTGACAGGGGAAGAGGGAAAGCCAGGAGTTCTTTCGCCGTTACTATTGTCATGAGTATGGCGACTCTTACCGTGTTATCCGGTTGTGCACTATTCGCGCCGCGAGAGGAAGTGCAGCTCAAGCAAGCGACGGCAGATGAGCTTACGGCTCTGCTGAGTCAGAGGGAAGCGGCGATTCGGACCATGAAAGGTCTCTTCAGCGCAAAGGTGCAAGGAGGGATCATTCCTATTGCTTCGAGGGTCGAGGGGGCGCTGTACTATCGCCGTCCGAACGCGATGCGTCTGCGTGGGTTTACCGCGGTCGGCAGCGAACTCTTCGAGTTTGTGCAGGTTGAAGATCAGTTCCGATTGCGATTGCCAACGATGGGCCGTGTCCTCTCCGGCAATCCCTCCGATATGGGAGAGATGGGGAAGCTCGCCCGGCCGTTTCAATTGAGTGTGTGGGCCATGGGTGGTGTGTTGGGCACCGGCATCATTGCGAAAAATGAAACCGTGACCCTCGTGGAAGACGGGGATCGCTATCGTCTGGAGGTTTTCGGTCCGTCTCCCAGCGGGGTACAGCTCCTGCGTCGGCGACTGTGGTTTGAACGGCAGATGTTGTGTGTCATTCGGGAAGATCGGCTCACAGAATCCGGTGCGGTGGAAGCGACCATTCAGTATGATGACTTCCGTACGATTGGCGAAGGACGTCTCCTAAGGCCATTTAAGATCGTGTTGGAAGATGGACGAGGGCAGGGGAGCGTACAGGTGACATTTCACGAGATGACGCCGAACCAGCCACTGAATGCCGCCGACCTTGGTCAGGTCTAGCAGAATGCTGAAAGAGGGGTGGGGTAGCTGGGACGATCCCCGTGCTCGCGCAACGCGCGGCCTCGGAAGGCCCTCGTTGGACGCGCGCAGTTGGGATCATCCCACCCACCCCTTAATAAAGGAGATAGTTGGATCCGGCCATGCTTGGGACAATGCGCGTCCAAGGGCGAAGAGTATGTCTTGGCAGACTCAGGGCGGGAGGGTGAAATAAGCGCCGGGGTTGGGTGAGTGAGTGAGTGAGATGTCTGAACGGTTTGAGCATCCTGCGGGACGGTGCCAACATAGTTTTTTGGTAGACGGGCAGCAATAATGAAAGTATTGGCGGTCGAGACGGCGACTTCATGGCAGAGTGTTGCAATCCTTGATGAATCACGAGTCCTTGCACGACATGACCAGGACGCGGCGGGATCGCATGCCAAGCTGTTGCTGCCGACGATCGCCCGGCTGTTTCGTACGGCTGGTCTGACACTCAAGCAGTTAGATGGTCTTGTCGTATCGATCGGTCCCGGGTCCTTCACGGGCTTGCGCGTCGGCCTAGCCACGCTCATCGGGTTCCGGACGGTCAGTCAACTCCCCTTGACGGCGGTGCCGACTCTGGAAGGAATGGCCTGGAATCTAAGAGGCACCTCGACGCTACTCTGTCCCATTCTCAATAGTCGCCTCGGGGAACTCTACTGGGCAATCTTTCGCTGGACCAGCGATAATCGGTTGGAGCGAGTAATGTCGGAACAGGTGGGTACCGCGGCGATGCTGGGGAGTTGCCTCACAGAATCGGGTCTCGTATTTGGCGAAGGTTGGACGGCTGAAACATCAGCCATCCGTGCGTCGATGCCTTCTTCCGCCACATTCGCTGAAGCACCGGACTCTGCCATGAAACCCTCAGCCGTCTCGATTGGATTGGCAGGGATCGAGCGGTTCCAACGGGGTGAGTATGCAGGAAGTGGTATCAGTCCGCTCTACGTACAACGCACGGCTGCAGAATTGAAGTACGAAGAATCCGGCGGCCTGTCGCCGGTGGCTCAACGTCAGGAACGAGTGGCAAGAAAAGTGAATGCACGTGTGGCAGCGGCACGGACACCAGTGGGACGGGCTCGGGCCGTGCGAGGAAGAGGCACGAGCAGCACATAGACGGAGCGTATTGCGCGGTAGTGTTAGAGAGGGCTGGAGTGATGGGTGGATGGGTCATTGAGCTGGCGACCGTTGAGTCTCTGCCGGACATTCTGCAGATCGAAGAAGCTTGCTTCTCGACCCCCTGGACGCGCAAAATGTTAGAGGCAGAACTGAGCGGCAATCCCTTTGCACATTTCCTGTTGGCAAAGCAGTTGCCGCCGGACGAAGCGGGTACCATCTCGATTGTCGGATATCTCTGTTTCTGGGTCGTCTTTGAGGAAGTACGGCTGATGAACCTGGCGGTCATCAAGTCGATGAGGCACAAGGGTATCGCCAGGGCCTTGGTCATGCAGGCTCTGGAGGCGGGGCTGGCACAAGCGGCGAGGTGCGCCGTGCTTGAATTGCGGGCTTCGAACCATGCCGCGCATGCACTCTATAGAAGTCTTGGGTTCCGCGACGTGACGATCCGACCCACGTACTATACCAATCCCATTGAAGATGCGCTGTTGATGGAGCTGGACCCGATTGTGTCGGAGGCGGGTCGATTCACTGACGAAGTCGGTCGCGAAGGAGGACGTCTCAAACCTCTGCAGTAATCTCATAACCCGGGAGGTGCGACATGCTGACAGACAGTATGATTGCGGAGAGACTGCGCCAATCCAGTCAAGAATTTCGCGCACTGGAAGAAGCGCACCACAATCTGGATCTAGAATTGATCCAATTGCAGAAGCGCCACGTACTGACTCCCGCAGAAGAAATGTCCATGAAGGGTTTGCACAAAGAGAAGTTGGCCAAGAAAGACAAGATGGCCGAACTGATCCGTGTCTGCCGAGACCACGAGCTGCAGGCTGCTCCACAGTGAGGAGCGGTGTCGTGGGAGTGGTGTCAATCAGCAAGCGGGACCGGAGTTATGGCACAGATTCTCAATCCCCTTGCCGCACATATCAAGACCGTCAAGCAGCGTCTGATCATCATCGGGGCCACGATGCTGGTGGCCCTGCTGGTGTCCTTTGCCTTTTCCGGTGAGATGGTCGCATGGTTGAATCGTCCGTTCCCCAACCAGTTGGTGTTCTACGGACCGACGGAGGCCTTGTTCGCCTCGATCAAAGTCTCGTTGTTAGCGGCGATAATCGCCAGTCTGCCGGTTATCTTTTATCAGTGCTGGAAATTGATTGAACCAGCACTGCTCCCCAAGGAGCAACGCTGGGGTTTTCCGCTGTTTGCGCTGGCGGGAGGGCTCTTTGCTCTCGGTTTGACGTTTTGCAATCTCGTGATCCTCCCGCTGGTCATCAATTTCTTCGTCAGCTTCGGCATGGATCATGACGTTACCCCGCTATTGAGTGTCGGGACCTATATCGATTTTAATGTCAAATTTCTGCTGATCTTCGGCTGCGCATTTGAGTTGCCGCTCGTGCTCACCATCCTGGCCCGCGTTGGCGTGGTGTCGGCTCAAGTGCTCGCGAAGTATCGGAAATATGCGATCATGGCCGCGTTGATCCTGTCGGCCATCGTGACGCCCGATGCAACCCTCTTTACCATGCTCTTGATGGCGGTGCCCTTGATGGTCTTGTATGAAATTGGAATTATTGGGGCGCGCATCTTTGGTCGAGGAGGTCCGACCGAAGTCAACTTGCCCCTCGATCCTGATGTGCCGATAGGACCGGCCGGACACCGTGTCCGATAGCAGAATGCTCAAAAAGTCCGCCAGCGGCGTTCTCGCATCGCTCAGAGGCTCAACGTACCGAGGCGTACGCCTCGCCTCTTCGCTCGCTGCGGCCTTGCTGGACGGCCTTTTTGAGCATTCTGCGGGAACGGGATAGCGGGGTAGATGATGATTCGGGCTCGGGCTATAGCTACAGCGCTTGCGCTAAGTCTATGGAGTATAGGCGGGTTAGTGGGGGCCGCAACTCAGGCACCTTCGCCGGCTCCACCATCTCAGCAGCAAGCTGCGGGCCATGGAGATAGTCAGCCTCAATATGGTTCCTTCAATCAGCAGGCCACGAGCATTCAGGCACTCACGTCTGTCGGAAACGACTTGGTCTATGCCGGCTCATTTGGTCTTGGTCTCTTCAGTAGCGAAGATCGTGGCGTCACCTGGACGAAATCGGGCCAGGGTGTGACCGATCCATTTATTCTGACTCTCACCACAGGAAAAGACGGTGCGATCTATGCCGGAACATTCCGTGGTGGAGTCTTTCGTTCACGCGATCGAGGGAAGAGCTGGCAGGCGATCAATAGCGGACTTAAGCGTCTTGAAATCAAAGCGCTGCTTGCCGTGGGTGACGGGGTCTATGCGGGCACGAGCGATGGGGTCTATCGACTTGCCGCTGCCGATCGCTGGTCTGTGGTCACCACCGGTCTCGACGATATCCTAGTCCATGCGTTGGCCCTCTCGTCCGACGGGACGCTATTTGCCGGAACGTCCGGAAAGGGTATCGTGCGATTTAAGGCTCAATCGACCGGCTGGGTACGGCAGCAACATGCACTCAAAGATCATGAAGGGATGACGGAGAACTTTATTCGAGTGTTGACGATTGATCCCGAGGGTGGCATCTACGCCGGCACGTTCGATGGAGGCGTCTTTTGCAGTGTCGACGGGGGCGTCACCTGGCGGCCCATCAGCCGGGCGCTCCCGAACGATTCAATTCGCGGGATTCTGTTCAACAGCCGGGGGCTCTTTGTGGCGACGGGGCACGGTATTTTTAAAACGACCGACAAGGGCCGTCAGTGGATGCCGCTCAATAAGGGGTTGACAAGCATGGCGATTCAAGTCTTGATTGAGTCCAGTGCCGGAGTGCTCTATGTCGGGACGAGTGACGGTGCATTCCGAAGCGACGACGACGGGCGAACATGGAATCCCATCAATCAGGGTCTTGAGGGAGGGGAGGCTCCGGCACCCTTCCGTTTTCGCTAAACAGGGTGTGAAAAACTCCATGGAATCCGGTGTGAATGTTGGAGCCCTAAGGCCCCAAGCCATATGAAGATAGCTCGCAGGCTGTTCAAAAAGGCCAGCCTTCTCAGCCGCCCAACCCTGGCGCGCCGAGACGCGCCTTTCCCAAACAAGGCCGCAGCAAGCGAAGGGGCGATCGTACTTTGTGCCGTATTTTGAGCTTCTGAGCGTCGCGAGAACGCAGCTGGTGGCCTTTTTCAATAGCATGCTAACCAAGAAAGGGTAGAGGACGATGTCAGAGCCTACAGAGAAGACGCGGGCGACCATTTCTGTCAGCAGCAAAGGGACCCATCTGGGCGATATCGTGTTGCGATTCTTTCATGATGTGGCGCCCGGGCATGTGAAGAACTTCACGAAGTTGGCCCGAGAGGGCTTTTATAGCGGCACAACATTTCATCGGGTCATTCCCGGTTTCATGATCCAGGGTGGCGATCCCAACAGCAAGAACCCTGACCGTGCGTCACATGGCATGGGAGGACCCGGGCACAAGGTCAAGGCAGAGTTCAACAGCAAACCACACAAACGAGGGGTACTCTCCATGGCGCGCTCGAACGATCCGGACAGCGCCGGCTCGCAGTTTTTTATTTGCGTCGCGGATGCGAATTTTCTCGATTGGCAGTACACGGCATTCGGTGAAGTAGTCAGCGGGATGGACGTGGCGGACAAAGTGGTAAACATGAAGCGGGACGGCAGGGATAATCCTCTCGAACGAGTTGAGATGACGGTCACGATTACCGAATAGCGTGAAACGTGAAAGAGAAAAGGTGAAAGGACAGGGCGCCATTGTCCGGCGCGGCCTATCCTGTGTCGTATTTCATGTGTCACGAGGTGCACTTGTGTGCACACTGCTCGTCGGATGCGCCATTCCAATTGTGCCCTACCGGGCGGTCTATGAAGATCCTGTCAACTATGTACGGCTGGAAGTGGATGACTCAGTCCTACCGGAGTGGGCTCCCAGCGCGCATGCACATCCGATAGTGATGCCGGCCGAAGAAGTGGCTCGCATCCTCGGCAACATCTCGGTCAAGGAACATCAGATTTGGTTGCAGAAATGGCTGCAGGGCGAGGCGCCGCTGATGCCGGCGTTTCGTACTGAGGAGCTTGCCCTTTTGTCTCAACAGATCGTAGAGGCCCTCGCCCAGGCCCGACCAGATGAGCGCGTGACGTTTTACCTCAGTCAACCGCGAACCTCTGCCAAGCGCGTCATTACCACGGGTGGACTGTATGTCCACGGCACAGAGCTCCATTTTATTTTGGGGAATTGGCAGATCGTCTATGGCATTCCGACCTATGGGATGATTTACGATCGGCGCTATCCCATGCGACCGACGGCCGCCAAAGGATTTCACTTATATTTCTATCCCGCCGAGGCGACGATCCCCCAACGGCACAGTCTCTGGGATACATTGTTAGCCAATACGGATGATGAACTTGTCATCGATCTGACAAAAATCGCCTCAGACCCGATCGCTGCTGTCCCAGGGCCCTAGACACAGCCGCGTTCCGCACCCACTCTCGCATTGAGCCGGCCAAGACAGCGTCTTTGGCTGGGGATTTCCTTTTCCATATTGCGTTCCAGACCTGCTTGAAGCGAGCCGGCTGGCTCTGGTGTGGTGGGTGAAACCTGTCTGACCGGAGATACCAGATGAATCACAAGAACGAGCTACGCCATACATGAAGAGGTCAGCCACTGTGTATCATTCATGTCCTCTTGGTTTGTCCGCCGCAGTGTCTCATATCTGGATCGGTGGAGCAGAACCTCGTATGTGAGAAGTTGAGAATTCCCTGCCAAGACACAGACTTAGTAGATTTCATGCAGGTGATTCGATAAGATGACGCACGCGCAGACACGATGCGATTTACCCACCGGGCTTGATCGATCCAGGGAGTAGGAGTGGTTCGAACTCGTGTTGCCGTCGCCCTGATTATCATTCTGTTGATCGGCGGCGGCGCGTTTCTCATATTCTCGCCCTACTTAACCGGCGACGATTATCTCAAAGACTTTTTCCTTCAGCAGCTGGAGCAGAGCATTGGACGCAAGATTGACGTCCATCGCATCAAGCTGGTCCTGTTTCCCCGCATTCGGTTAGAACTGACGCAGGTTGCGATTCACGATCGGAACTCAGATGAAGTCTTGTTATCGGCCAAGAAGCTGGATTTGGTTCTACGCTTTCTCCCGTTGTTGCGCAAAGAGGTGGTAGGGAAGCGGCTGCTCATCGAAGAACCGACATTAACGCTTCGGCGCAATCACAGCGGGCATTGGAATCTCCTCGATCAGGTCGTTCAGGGGAGCTCAGCCGATCAGGATGCGGTGCAGACGCTCAGCCGGATCTTCCATATCCGTGAAGCGACGTTGGTGAAAGGGAAGGTGCTCATCATCGACGAAGCACGTCCGGACGGGGTACGATCGATGACGCTGGAGTCGGTCGAGATGTCCCTGCTCATCAAGGCGGAGCGGGGACAAGCGGACCTGCAGATTTCTGCCGGTCATTCGGGCGACAAGGGCCTGTCTGCCATGTCCCTGGCCGGGACGATCAGCATCGCCCAGCGGAAGACGTTGGCACTTGACGATCCTTCTGCTTCGCAGACGATGCTTCAATTCGACGGTGCACTCGAAGCGGCCAATCTGAGTCTTCAAGAGGTGGTGGACTTCTTCGGGCCACGCCCGGTTCCCCCACAAGTGCAGGGCGCCGTCAATATGCGCAGTCACATTCGGGCTGTGCCTGGTGTTGCGGGTTATGATGTGGTGTTGTCCGATCTGTCCGCAAACCTCGAACAACTGAAGTTCGCAGGCCAAGCGAGCCTCGCCGGGCTGCTCACGCCTCAGCCCACGTTTTCATTGACTCTTACGGCACCCCCGATCCAATTGAGCCAGTTGCTCACGACCCTCCCGGCCGAGTGGGTGCACCCGCAGCTACCGGTGGTGATCAAGGACCGGGAGATCGATGGGAGAGTGGAGATTGTCTCGGCCACTGTCACAGGATCGGTCGCGGCAGGCCCGCAGCTGTCGTTGACAGGGGAATTTCGTGTGACGCAGGGTCAAGCCCTGATCGGCGACAGTCGTACCCCTTCCAAGAATTTGACCGCGGTGGTGTCGGTTGAAGCCGGCCGTCTCAGGGTGTCGAAACTGAGCGGGCTCTACGGCACGATTCATATGAGTGAAAGCAAAGCGCTCGTCTCATTTTTGGAGGCGGGACCCTGGCTTGAGATGGACATTACTGGGGAGATGGCCGCTGCAGATCTCGTTCAGTTTCTCGCGAAGACTGTCAAGTCGGAACAGCTCTCGCGTCTGTTAGCCGCTTCACGTGAGATCGAAGGCGATGCTGTTCCCACGTTCCGTATGGTCGGTCCGCTCAATCAGCCGGGCGGGGTGACCTTTGCCGGGGGAGAGATCATCGTTCAACGTGTCAGTTTGACCAATCCGTCGTTGCCCGAGCGATTGACGGCGTTGCAGGGACGGTTTGTGCTGTCGGAAGGCGGGACTCAATTCGATCAGGTGACGGGACGATTTGGCGATGTGGCCTTGCAGGTCAGCGGAGGCATCACGGGAGGCAGTGGCAGTACCTTTCAGGATTTCCTGATTCGGGTCAGCGGCGATGCGGACCATATGGTCAAGTTGCTGCCCTCGAAAGCCATCTCAGCCGGCGTGGTCGATGGCTTGATCAATGGTGCCATGGTCTTGACCGGTCCGACCCTGTCTCCGCACATACGGGGTGAGGTCGTCCTGACCGAATCAAAAGTGACGCTTCCCGATCTGGTTGAAAAACCTATCGGTGCCCAGGCGACGGTGGAATTCGAGGGGGCAATTTTAAAGGGCTCCGGAGGGGTCTTGCTTGAGCGGCTCGAGCTGATCGTGCCGCCGATCCGACTGCCGGTCAAAGGCAAGATTCAATTGGGCGAACGATTCTCCATCGACGCGGCGCTTTCGACCGGCACGCTGTCAATGTCCCGCGTGCCGGAATGGATTGCGAAGGGAGGGTTTGAGGCGGGGAATATTGAATTGTCGCTCGACATGAAAGGGAAAGATCTTGATTGGAAAACCTGGAGGACCACAGGATGGTTCGCGTTGACCAACGGTCTGATGAATGCGAAAGGAGCCCAAGGACCCATCCAGGATCTGTATTTGCGGGTCCATCTCGTGAAGAATGGCGTAGACATTAAACGGCTGTCGTTTCGCCTGCTCGACAGTGATCTAGTGTTGGACGGAACCGTCCGCAACTGGGCGGTAAAACCTACGATTACCGCCAAGATCGAGTCCAATCAAATGGATCTCGACCTCCTCATTCCGAAAGGCGAGCGGTCGCCTATCCGGGAATTTCTGGAAACCCTTGCCGCCACCAGCAAGGTCCAGGCAACTGCATCGATTGCGCGCGGCCATTACAAACATCTCAAATTTGGGAGCCTCTCCGCCCGCATTATGATTCAAGACGGCGTACTCGATTTGGATCGTGTATCCGGCCAATCGACCAATGGAGAAGTCGCCGGACGTGTCGTGGTGCAACTGCCGCGTAAGCAGCCAGCCGACGCGGAGATCTCGCTTCGAGCGACGGGTTTGCCGGTGGAGGATGTGCTGAAATTACTTGGCCCCAAAGGAGAATTCATGACGGGGGAAGCTCGGATGACAGGGACGATACGCGGGCATGGGAGGAATCCGCACGGGCTGTATCCTACGTTGAACGGCAAGGTGGATATCCTGCTTGAAAACGGGCGGATACTGAAATCGCAGGAACGCGCGGTCTGGAAAATCATCAGCATATTGAATTTGCCGGCGGTGCTGCAGGGGAAGGTGGACCTGGAGAAGGAAGGGCTGCCCTATAACAAGATTACGGCGACGGTTGTTGCGCAAAATGGGCTCTTCGAGACTGAGAACCTGATCATCGATAGTCCGATCGTCAAGATTACCGCCGCAGGCAATTTTGATTTGCCGACGGATCAAGTTGACATGGTTTGGGCCGTCAGTCCGTTCGGATCCTATTCGCAATTCCTGAAAACGATTCCACTCTTTGGACGGCTCTTTGCCGGTGATCGTAAAGGTATTGCCACGGCCTTGTTCTCTGTCAAAGGGGCCATCGAGGATCCGGAGGTGACCTACCTGCCGATGAAGTCGTTCGCCACCGGCGTGACGGGTCTGGCGCAACTGGCTTTCGACATCTTGAAGAACACGGTGATGCTGCCGATCGATTTGATGACACCCGAGGAGGACAAAGGTACGAGCAAGGACACGATTCCATCGCCTGAACCGGTTCCGTCCGTACCTTGACCGACCTCCCCCCCCGTGCTAGATTCCGAGGACCGTTCATGAAGGCCTCATCCAGTCCGCAATCTCAACGTGCCACCGTCTTTATCGCGGCCAGCGAAACCGACGCCAATTTATATTACGCGACGAAGTTTATTGCGCCGGACCCCTTTATCTATTTGGAGATTAAAGGAGAACGGATTCTCGTCATGAGCGATCTCGAAATGGATCGGGCAAAGAGCCAGTCGTCCGTCGATCGGGTGCTCTCGTATTCGGAGGTCGAAGGGCGGGCCAAGACGCAAGGAATCGCCGAGCCAGGCACGGTCGAAGTCGTCCATATCCTGCTGCGGGAGTCCGGCATCACGCAGATTCAGGTTCCTGTGAACTTTCCCTTTGGCCATGCCGTCAAGTTTCAATCCCTGGGGTATCAGCTGTTTCCGAAGCGGGACCCGTTCTACGAACAGCGAGTGGTGAAGACCGCCGAGGAAGTCCGCTTTATCGAGGTCGCCCAGCGAGCGACCGAACAGGCGGTTGTGGCAGCCCACGACATGCTGCGTCAGGCCTCGATCAATCACGATCAACTGTGGTTCGATGGGATGCCGCTGACGTCGGAGCGAGTGAAGAAACTGATCAATGTGAGATTGATGGAGTGCGACTGTGTTGCCCAACATACGATTGTCGCCGGTGGAGAGCAGGCCTGCGACCCGCACAACGAAGGTAGTGGACCATTACCGGCGCATCGCAGCATTATCTTTGATGTGTTTCCTCGCTCAGCCACCAACCGATATTTCGCCGACATGTCCAGAACCGTGGTGCGCGGGACTCCAAGCCCAGAGTTGAAGCGACTGTACCAAACGGTCCTCGATGCCCAGGAAGAAGCCATCACGAAAGTGAAAGACGGGGCCGATGGAAAAAGAATTCATCAAGGCATCTGTGCCAGGTTTGAGAAAGCCGGGTACCAGACCGGGCTGGTGAACGGTCGCATGCAGGGATACTTTCACGGAACCGGTCATGGTGTCGGGCTCGACATTCATGAAATGCCGCGTATCAGCCGCACCGGGTCACTGCTCCAAGAAGGCCATGTCGTGACGGTTGAGCCGGGCCTGTACTATCCAGGTCTCGGGGCCGTCCGCATCGAGGACATGGTGCTTGTCACGAAAGACGGATGCCGCAATCTGACGAACTCTCCAAAGACATTCGAGTTGGGTTAAGATGAGCGATCAGCTCTCAGCGATCAGCTTTCAGCTTGCTGATGGCTGATCGCGAAAGGCTGAACGCGTCCTATGCGCCTGACCTTCACGATCCAACGATTCAATCCCGAGGTCGATTCCGCCGCCCATCCTCAAGACTTCCGCCTCGAGGTTGCACGTGGGACAACCGTCCTCGATGCTCTCATTCGCATCAAGAACGAGTGCGACGGGAGTTTGGCGCTCCGCTATTCCTGCCGCTCCGCGATCTGCGGGTCTTGCGCGATGACGATCAACGGTAGTGAGAAACTGGCCTGCCGCACCTCCCTCCGTGAAGAATTTGAGCGACATGGGCACATCACGATCGCGCCGCTCCGCCATCTGCCGGTGATCAAGGACCTGGTCGTGGATATGGCGTCGTTCTGGGAGAAGATCAGCGATGTGCACCCCTGGCTCGTGTCGGTGTCTCGGCCAGTGCGTGATGGCCTATCCGCTCAGGTGAAACATGCCAATCCGCAGTTTCACAATGTGGATGCCTGCATCATGTGTGGCGCCTGCGTCGCGGCCTGTACCGTGCACGAAGTTTCGAAGGGATTTGTCGGTCCGGCAGCCTTGGCGAAAGCCGATCGCTTTCTCTCCGACCCGCGCGAGTCTCCTTCATCGATACGCACGAGGCTGACGGCACTTCAAGAAGACAATGGAATCTGGGACTGTACGCGGTGCAACTTCTGTGTGGAGGTCTGTCCGAAAGACGTCAAACCGATGGAGGCGATAGTCCGGTTGCGGCGGGCCTCGCTTGAACGCGGGTTGACGGCAACCGGCGGCGCGCGCCACGTCCTTGGCTTTACCGATCTGGTCGAACAGCATGGGCGTTTGAACGAAGCGATCATGCCGTTGAAAGTGGTCGGGTTCTCGTTGCGTGGCTTGTTGCATGTCCTGCCTTTGGGTCTCAAGATGTTGTTCAGAGGGAAAGTCCCCAATCCCTTCGGACAGGCGCTCCCGGGTCTCAGCCATCTCCAGGCCCTGATCCGACGAGTGCGGCGTGCCATCCCGCGGGCCTAACAGCTATGGCCTGGACGTTTCGATTTCTTGAAGAGGTTGCCTTGGCCGATATCGGGTTCGAGGCCGAAGGGGAATCAGTCGAGGAGGTCTTTCGCGGCGCGACGCAGGCGCTCATTGAAACTATGGCGAACCCCGCCACGGTGCAGGGAAGGTGGGAGCGCACGATTGAACAGAGGGCTGTGGACCTATCGGCGCTGTTGTTCGATTGGTTGTCGGAAGTGGTCTACTGGAAGGACGCCGCCGGCGTAGTCTTCCGTGAGGCGCCGCTCACTCTGACAGCGGACGGAGAGGTCTGGCTGTTGCGGGCATGTCTGATCGGCGCGCCAGTGGACCAGCAGACACAGGAACTCCATGCCGATGTGAAGGGGGTCACGAAGCACCTCTACGAGCTCAAGCAGACAGGTGGTCGCTGGAAGGTCTGTGTAGTGCTCGACGTATGATAAAACGTGGTGACCGGTTAGACTCAACCTGCCATTTTTGACATGAAACTCAACACCGACATGACGGTCAATCGGATTACAGATGAACTGTGGGAAATCCCTATGTCCGAAAAACCTGGCATGCTGGTGCCAGCCCGCATCTATGCGACGCAAAGAATTTTGCAATCGATGGACCGGGGAGTATTTGACCAAGTCACGAACGTTGCCTGTTTGCCCGGTATCGTGCGTTATGCCCTCTGCATGCCGGATGGCCATTGGGGTTATGGATTTCCGATAGGGGGTGTGGCGGCGTTCGATGTTGAACAGGGCGTCATCTCACCTGGCGGCGTGGGCTACGATATTAACTGCGGCATGCGGTTGATTCGAACAGACTTGACGCTGGCGGACGTGAAGCCCCGCTTCGAACGGCTCATGACCGAGCTCTTTCGAAAAGTGCCTGCTGGTGTCGGGGCAAGCGGGTTCGTTCGGCTCTCGCGGGAAGATTTTGGTCGCGTGATGACCCATGGGGCAAGGTGGTGCGTGGAGCGGGGCTATGGATGGCATCGGGATCTCGCACGCATGGAAGAAGGCGGCTGCATTGAAGGGGCCGATCCGTCGGCCGTGACTGACCATGCCATCCAACGCGGCATCAACCAGCTGGGGACCTTGGGATCGGGCAATCATTATCTAGAAGTCCAGGTGGTCTCAAACGGACGGATATTCGATCCGGTCACGGCTGCGGCCCTTGGCATTACCGGCCACGAACAAATCGTCGTCATGGTGCATTGTGGCTCGCGCGGGTTCGGCCATCAGGTTGCGAGCGACTATCTCAAGGTGTTCGAAAAGGCCATGCGCCGTCATGGCATCACCGTGAAGGATCAGCAGTTGGCCTGTGCGCCCTTTCGATCTCCCGAGGGACAGGACTACTTTTCCGCCATGAATTGCGCTGCGAACACCGCCTTTGCCAATCGCCAAGTGATTACGCACCAGATTCGCGAAGCCTTTGCGACGATCTTCGGTCAGTCGGCCGAGGCATTGGGGATGGAGCTGGTGTATGACGTGGCGCATAACATCGCCAAGGTCGAACGGTATGCGGAAGGGGAGTTGGTCGTGCATCGCAAAGGAGCGACCAGGGCGTTTGGGCCGGGGAGTCCGGAACTACCAGACACGTTTCGACAGACCGGCCAGCCGGTCATCTGCGGCGGTTCGATGGAGACCGGCTCGTATCTGCTCGTGGGAACGGATCAAGCGGTCCGCGACACGTTTGGGTCGACAATGCACGGGTCTGGGAGGACCATGTCCCGCGCGCAAGCGAAGAAAACGGTTCGCGGCGAGCAGCTGCAGCAGCAGATGAAACAACGCGGTATTCTGGTCAAAGCCGTGTCGATGTCGGGCTTGGCGGAAGAGGCCGGCCTGGCCTACAAAAACATTTCCGAAGTTGTTGAGTCCGTCGATCGTGCGGGAATCACAAAAAAGGTGGTGGAATTGCGTCCGATCGGGAATATAAAGGGGTAGCCCTACCTTCCCATGCGAGGTGCGATGATGGAGCAGCGAAAGAATCTCCGCTTTCACGTCAAATTTCGCAGTTCGTTTTCCTCCATCGGCATAGTCGGCGGAGAGGGCACTCTCGTTGATCTCTCCATCAGGGGTTGTCGCATCGAAAGTCCCACCGATGTTCAGCCGGGAGCCTCTCTGGAGGTTCGGATCGCGGCGATAGAGCACGAACCTCCGATTAAGATTCAGCAAGCACTAGTCAGGTGGATCCGAGGGCGGCAATTCGGCATTGAGTTTGTGACAATGGTCCCGGAAGAGTGGGCTCGTCTCCAGCACACGGTAAAGCAGATTGAAATGGAGCCCTACGAACGGGATCT
>DATNCR010000167.1:0-4334 GCA_035607135.1 Nitrospiraceae bacterium | reverse complement strand
CTGCTTTCGACTCGACACGAGCCATGATCAACTGGTCGTGGCCCCGATCATGACGAACCTGGATGCGCCCGGCGGGGGAACCGATTATGCCAAGACCCCGAAGGGCAACCTGGATATCAGCGGCAAGTATTTCATTTGGACCAGCAACCTCGGAGGGAATCGGCTCGATGCCTTCTTGGTCAAGGTGCCGTCCCAATTACTTTGACAACAGAGTCACAGCTCTCATAGTGCCACGCACTCTGGAAGTGCTTTCGCTAGAGATCGGCTGGTGCTCGCTGGGGTCATCGTTGATGACCTGGCGACAAAGGCAGCAGATGGGAAGAGTCCGGCTTCTAACATCGGCAACCAGCTCACGCTGCTGGTCAAGCGAGAGGTCACGGATGCGAACCTGACTTTTGACAGCAACTCCAATCTTGGACTGCGGTTGTTGCGCGCGTTTTTCCTTGTGTCCGGTCCCTCTATACGAAGGTGGGTACAAAATACACGCCGGTCTATCCTCCAGGCCCTGTCGTCGTCACGAACGGCGCCGTTCGTTCCAGATTTATACCCGGCACGGCCGTCATTCTAAAATGCATGAGACGCTCATAAAGAGGACGGCACACACCTTGCGTAGTTACCACGATGACCGAAGGGAATGATGAGTTAGTGGGTCATCCAGTGTCCCACCCCATCTCTTACTCAAAAAATCGCGGGATTCTTATCGACGGATCGGTCAGTCACAGAGCTGAAAGATCGTGGAGGTGTTATACGTGATACAGCAACCCCAACGCTCGTCATTTGATCTACTCCGTCGGCTCTGGACGTTGATCACTCCCTTCCGTCTACAGCTGGCTTGTCTGGGCACGGTCGTGCTCCTTTCCATTCCTCTCAGTTTGCTAACACCAGTGCCCCTCACACTCGCCGTGGATAGTATCATCGGTTCCCGGCCTCTCCCTGCCTTACTTCAGGCGTGGGTGCCCCTCTCAATACAACAATCGACGACCGCACTTTTCCTACTCATGTTCCTCACCTTCATCGGTATTGCGCTGTGCACCCATCTTCAGGGAATGGTCCTGTTGTTGTTGTCTTCCCACACGGGTGAGCGGATGATTCTCGCCTTTCGCAGCCGACTGTTCGAGCATCTGCAACATATCTCTTCGTCATATCATGATACGCATGGAACGGCAGATTCCGTCTATCGCCTCCAACATGACGCCGCCTCCATCAAGCAGATCCCCATCGATGTGCTGATTCCGTTCCTTCGTGCGGTCTGCATGTTGATCGGACTCTCCACGTTAATGATCATCATCAATTGGCTATTCGCACTTGTGGCGATGGGTATGTTGCCCCTCCTGTTTTGGCTGACCCGTCGATGCGGCCGGCAGCTGAGAAGCACCTGGTCTGCCGTCCGATCGACGGAGAGCGCTACCATAGCCTGCGCCCAAGAAGTTCTCAGCGCGTCTCGAGTGGTCAAGGCTTTCGGACGCGAAGACCATGAACATCGACGGTTCGCCGATCACGCCATGGACTGGGTCAAGAAACACAACTCTCTCGCTTCAGTGGGAAGCGGCTTCGATTTTATGTTTGGTATGGCGGTCGCCACAGGCACGGCCACGGCCTTGGTCGTGGGCCTCCACCAGGTCAAGTCCGGACGGCTCACCCTCGGAGACTTTCTCCTACTCATGGCCTACATGAGTCAACTGGCCGCACCATTGGATACGGTCACCAAGAAGCTGGGCGACCTGCAATCTTGTTTCGTTGGATTCCGGAGAGCGCTGGCAATCCTTGACATCCCTCCGCTACTCACCGATCCTGCGGCGCCACGCACCCTCCAGCGCGCTCGTGGAGAGGTGACAATTCGCGGGGTATCGTTTGCCTATCCAGGGACTTCCCCCGTACTGCGCGATATTTCCTTTTCCATCCCGGCTGGGACCAAGGTCGGGATTTTAGGATCCAGCGGCGGAGGCAAGTCGACACTGGTAAACCTGATCGCTCGGTTCATCGATCCACTCGAAGGCACTGTCCTGTTGGATAGCGTCGATGTCAGGCAATACCGGCTGACGGATTTCCGAAAGCAATTCGCGATCGTCCCTCAAGATCCAATGCTGTTCTCAACGACGATCGCCAACAATATTCGATACGGCAATCTGGAAGCGACGCAGGCAGATATCGAAGCCGCAGCTCGTGCCGCGCATGCCGATGAGTTCATTCGATCCAAACCGGATGGATATGAGATGCATGTCGGCGAACGTGGGTCGCGTCTTTCGGGGGGAGAACGCCAACGTATCGCCTTAGCCCGCGCATTTTTGAGAGATGCGCCGATTGTCATTCTCGATGAGCCCACCAGTGCGCTCGACCCGAGAACCGAGGCAGATTTAATCGACGTGATGGACGAGCTGATGTATGGCCGAACCACCTTTCTTATTACACATCGTCCTAGTACGTTAACCAGCTGCGATATTCACTTGGTTCTGAGTCAGGGCCACGTGTCGCTTCGCTCGTCCGACGGAGATCATCTACGAACAACTGGACATTCAGCACCCTGCGGATTGGGAGGGAGTCAGCGGAGCAGCTACCGGCGAGTTCTAGAATCGGGGGTAGCATGGCCAAGATGAAGGAACGCGCGCTTCGTCGCGATACCCCTATTCGCCTCTCCCTCTTGTCTCTTGCATTATCACTTCTGCTCCTGGTTTCAACTCCTAACTGGGCGCTGTCCTTGACCCCGGCCGATCTGTATCGCCACGCCAAGGCTGCGACCGTACTCATTGTGGGGATCAACGAGGAATCCCATGCCATCTCGCTTGGCAGCGGGGTGTTCATCTCAGAGCAGGGTCTGATTCTGACCAATGCGCATGTGGTGGAAGATTCCACCCGATTCTATGTCTATATCCTCAATCAAACGATCGATGCTGCGGTGAAGGTGCTCGCGATCGACTCCGACTTGGATCTTGCCGCGCTCCGCGTCCAAACGGACCTTCCAGTTCCGTTCCTGCCTTTGGCAGCGGAGGTGCCAGACGAAGGCACGCCAACGATTGCGATCGGATATCCACGTATGCCAGATGTCTTACAAACGGGATTGACGCTACATGCCTCGGTCATTCCGATGACGATTACCGGTACAGCCATAGGCCGTTCCAGAAGGGCGGCGCTGCCTGTTCCCTTTCTACAAACGGTGGGGATGTTGAACGCCGGGAATAGCGGAGGGCCACTGGTAGACAGCCAGACCGGGGAGATCACGGGATTGATCGTCCATACCGTGCCCTATTTGGAGTCGGTCAAAAATTCCGGTGGTGCACGGCTGGGCGCAGTGATGATGCGAGCCGGCCTCAGTTATTCAATCCCCGTGTCTCGGGTGCGAGACTGGTTACAGAAGAACGGTATTCCCTTTCCGGCACACCAGACACAGGAGACCCTGCTCGCCCCACTAGAGAAGGAATCTCCCACGCGTACGTTTCTCACAACCGCACATCTACTTCATACGATGGCAGCGGTTCTGCGCCAAGATCGCGATCTTTTGGATCTCGCCATTCAACAGTATGAATGGGCCTTGCAACTCGAACCGAAACGGCCTGATGTGTTACGGAATCTCGGCCTTGCGTTCGCCGCGACGGGACAGACAGAACGAGCCCAAGTGACATACGAGCGAGCCTTCGCCCATACTCCGAACGATCCAGCGCTGTTAAAAAATATGGCCGACCTCCGGTCTCACCTACAAGACACGCAAGGTGCGGTGGACCTGTATCGAGCGGCCATTCGTCACGATGCTTGCTTCGTAAGCGCATCTTTAGGACTGAGTGGCGTTCTTCAGGGGCAAGGGCGAGCGGAGGAAGCGACACAGGTCCTCAGGCGTGCAGCGGCCTGTCCCTCATCATCGTCCTATACCGCCTATCATGTGGGCCTCGCATTGGAGCAACATGGGTTGAGAACCGAGGCGCTCCAGATATGGGAAGATGTTCTTGGGCATACCAACGGGACCCCCGTCAACGAGCGGACCCTTCTCAATAAAATTCAACAGCGCGCCACCCAACTTCGTGCACAACTCATGGCCCAGGACCGCGGGGTCAACCCCGCACCAATTTCCATTTCCTCAGATATACAATCCTCAGTGGCCCAAGAGGCCCATTAAAAGTGCAATCCCACAACATCGAATGCGATCTACAATTTAAGTACCGGGCCATGGAGTTTCTCATCAACCTATTGTTCCTGTTCACTTCTTCTCTAGCATTTGTTTGGTTGGTGCTGACTCACGTATGATTGCGGCTTCCGTCTCCCTTGCAATTTTGCACTCATTCTCGCAATTCTTCATGTGCGTTTCCTGCTTCTCGTAACAAGACCTCTTATCTTCTTGACTAATG
>DATNCR010000164.1:0-10016 GCA_035607135.1 Nitrospiraceae bacterium | reverse complement strand
AACCCCAGGCGGCCAGATAGTTCCAGCGGGCGACACCGGAGGTCTTAGGATTTGGGGTAATGACAGAGATCCCTGGTTTGACCAGGTCATCCCAATCCTTAATGCCCTTAGGGTTGCCCTTGCGAACGAGAAACACGATGGTCGAACTGTAGGGTGCGCTGTTGTGAGGAAAACGGCTCTGCCAGTTTGCGGGAAGCAGCCCGGCTTTTTCTGAGATGGCATCGATATCGTATGCCAACGCCAATGTCACCACGTCTGCCTCCAGGCCGTCGATCACGGCGCGCGCCTGTTTGCTCGAGCCTCCGTGTGATTGTTTGATGCTGACCGATTGGCCGGTCTTGGCCAGCCAGTGCTTGGCGAAGGCCGCATTGAACTCCTGATAGAGTTCACGCGTCGGATCGTACGAGACATTGAGAAGTGAGATGGATTGTCCCGCCTGGATAGACGAAGCAAACCCCACGGCTCCGGTCAGGAGCGCGAGTGTGAGAACGAACGGCTTGAACATCATGGGACGGTCCTTTCTCATGTAATGTGTGCGTCAGGGTTTCGTAGGGAGTTTCTTTCCGTCGCGCTCCGGGCTTGGCTGAACGGTTAATGCGGCAAGCGCATCCTGATACCGAATCTGCAACTCTTCACGCTGATCCGGCGCCCAGAAACGAGCCGACGAGCTGGTCTTGGCCAGAAACTCCTCCGGCTCGAACAGCACGTCATATGATGCCGAGGTCTCCGGAATGTTCGGCAATTGCCGTTCATACTTGCCGATGTCGGGACCCGGGCCGTGCCGGAGGTGGACACCGCTTATTGTCAGATACAGAATTGAGCCTCGGATCGAAATCCAGCCCGTGGTGGTTTCCTGATCTCCCTGATCCGTGGCGTGACTTAAATTGAAGTACACACGTTCGGTCGGTTCAGCGAGAGACAGTGCCGTTGAAAGAGGCCCGGCCAACACGGCGATCTCTTCTTTCCGGAATGCCCTGGTTGGATCTGCTTGACCGAACAGTAGGCGGTGCACGATGTTCCGCCGTTCCACCGCGCGGACTCCCCGGAGCAGGGTGCCGACCTCTGCCGGCGTCAGTGTGACGGGATGCGCATTGGATGATGAGTCAGGATCCTCCTCAACCCGGACGGTATTCAGTCCCGCCTCAAGAATTGTTCTCACCGACGTGACAGGCTGGCCTGCGCAACCGATTGTGAGAAATATGCCGACGATGATCAACGGCGCGCGCAGCGGCCATGCAGACGGTTGTGCCCAATTGTTTTGGTCTTGATTCATTATTGTCCCTCCTGTCGTTGAGCGACACCGACTTGCGGAGCGATACGATCAAAGCCGTGGTCCTGCAAGAGGGCTTGTGCCTTGGGTGTCTCCAAAAAATTGATGAAATCCCCTGCGGCCGGGATGTTCTTGGCGGTCCAGACGGCGGCCACTCCGTAGTGGACCGGCTGGTGCGAGCCCGCCGGGGCCTCGTCGAGAATACGGATCTTCTTATTCGATACGGCGTCTGTGCGGTACACGACGCCGAGATCGGCTTCGCCTTTGGCGACCAGGTCCAGGACGGCTCGCGAATGTTCGCCATAGACAAATTGCGATTTCAGTTGGGAATCGAGCTTGCTGTAATTGAAATACTGAGCCGCCACTTTCCCTACCGCCGAGGTTTTCGGGTCGCCGACGGCGATATACCGAACCAGGGTTGTGCGAAGATCCTGGATTGACGTGATCGGAGCCGGAAACTCAGGGCCGGCAATCAGAACCAACGAGGTGCCGGCATAGACACGTTTTGTGCCTTGAATGACGAGCCCTTTCTTCTCGAGCTGGTCGATGTCTTCTACCTGCGAAGGTAGAAACACATCGACCGGTGCGCCCTCTTCGATTTGTTTGATGAGAGTTTTCGATGGCCCGTAGATGACCTTCACGTTGATGTCCTTATTTTGTGCTTCAAAGAGCGGAAGGAGTTGTCGAAATGCATCCCGCAGACTATTCGCGGCCGCGATGGTGAGAGTCTCGGGTGCCGCCTGCACGGGCGGCGCTGTCAGAATGCACGTGGTCAACGCAGCGAAGAGCAACAGACTTCTTAAGAGTAGAGTTCGGCCTGTCATAACGTACCTCCTGGTCATCGTAATAAAGTTCAGTTATAGACTCAGAAGTAAAATTGGTACTGCACATTCACCCGGTTTTCGAGAAGATCGCTGCCGAATCCCGGCTGGTTCTCGAACGGGAACCGGTCCGGTGCACGTCCGCCGCTTCCCACTGTGAGGTTGGAGTAGTCGACGACCAACCGGTTATTGTAGGTGCCATCGAAGCTGTAGTTGATCGAGGCTCCGAACTCCTTCGTCAGATCATTTTGCTGCTTGGTCGAGGGATCCAGGACCCCGTAGCGAACGGCAAGTTCGAGCTTGCGAGGGATGACATATTTCCCGACCTGCACATACCAGCCCCAGGCTTGGCCGAGATCCACCGGAGGGCCGACCGCCAGTGGGCTTGTCGGGATTGTTGAGAGATCGAACGGTGAGGTTCCACTATCACTGTTTCTCACGCGCTGGTGGCGATAGTAGCCTTCAGCTTGGAGGGACCATCCTTGGTACTTCACGATGAAATCCGTTTCATAGGTCTGGAAATCGTAGATGCCTCCGCCCAGAAGCCTCCCATTCTGTGCCGCGGTCACAGCCTGGCGGTATGAGCGGTCCACAATGTCGGAGCGGATGGCACTCAGATAGTTTTGAGCCGGGTCGTAGGCATAGCCGAAGGCAATGGCCGCTTGCGGCGTGCGCGAGTTGAGAATGTCTCCCTGGCCATAGCCTGGATTACCCGCGATTTTATACAGCAAACGGGCCGTATACATGATCTCACCGCTCATGAAGCGAGTGTCATAGTTATAGGTTCGGGTGGTGCCTGACGGCAGCGTTCCTGCCCCATTAGAAGGCGGCAGCACGTTCTGACTGACGGCCGTCCCGTCTCGCGCAAGGTTTGGTCCGACTCCCCCCCAGAGACCAAAGGCGTAATTGAAGCTGTATTGATCCTCATTGCTGAGGATGCTGATTCCGACGTCGCGGCTGTTCTGAAGATTGGACGCAAACATATTCTGTACAATCATGTTATCGGCAAAGGTTGACGTCGCGATCGAGCTAATGAGAGCACGGTTGAACCAGACCGTCTGTTGGCCAACTTGAACCGTTGCCCAGGGGATATGCCAGGAAGAGATATACGCATCTTGGAGTGCGGCTCGTCCGTTGCCTCCCTCTTGGTTCCAAGGAGTCGAATCCATGGCCACACTGACGTTGTAGCGCAAGTCGGGATCGAAGGCGTGCCCGAGAAATTGGAGGCGAACACGGGGAACGGTGAACTGACTCGAATCGCTCTGGCGTCTAAAGGCACGAAACTCTACCTGGCCTCCTAAAATTTCTGCATTCCTGGAATTCCCGACCGTCCCCCAGGCGTCATTGAACGTGCTGTAGCTGTAGCGTGCCTGCGCGAGCAGTCTCACTTTGAGGAGAAATTTCTCCCCGACGCGAATGTTTAATCCGTTATTCACGTCGATGTTAAAATTCGGTTTTGCGATACGCTCCTTGGTCTCCAACACCTTGAGCCCCTTGTTGTATTCGTCTTCGTTAATGATTCCCTTGAGGTACAAGTACTTCAAGCCGGGATCTTCGCCCGCATAGTATTCCCACTTGCCATCCTTCTTAACCAGCTGCCCCTCCTCGACGGCCTGTACCGGCGGCACGCGAGTGAATGTGATCGTCATCATGAGTAAAAAGAGTGCACCGAAAATTCTCATGTCGTTTCCCTCCATGACATGGGAACTTCCGGTGGTCCGGTGAGTTCTCAGATTGATTAATGATGGTGTCTTGGGCCTCCAGTGGTCTGGACGGCAGTATGTCCTCCGTTAATTGCTACAACAGTACTGTGTAGGCACATTCACCTCGCTCGTTGAGTTGTGTGTGCAGGGTCCGTGTCCAAGCGGATCTTTTCTTTACGTTCAATCTGCACGATCCGGGAATCGTGGATAATGATTTCGACTGATCCATACCGGATCTCTCGAATGGCGCGAAGGATCGTAGTCGTCAGGTGATGGTCTGTTTCGTCGAGGAGTCCGTTAATGTGTGTCATACGTGATTCCATCTATCCCTACTGTTCCGATCGTGAATATGTATGATGGTTATATAATAGTATAGTTTCTTTGTCAACAATATAAATTTAAGAATAAGATTCACGATAAAAAATTATTTGAAAACCATCGCATAGACAATTATTATATTTAAATTCAATAGTTTATAGATGTGATGCTTTTCACATATCCGTAAATATTTGACATGTTGCGTCTTTCAATATTCCAAGCCGCAGGCCTAAACAATTCGTAAGTTTTCTAATCACCTCAAAATGATGGATCATTCAACTCAAACAGCGCTTCTGGTATTTGGGTCAGAACAAGGACACTTTCAGAATGTCCCGTTTGAGGGATTCCACCGGGCAATCTGGAAACGATATCGGGCATGATGTGGAACTTTGTGTGCTATGGGAGGTCAGCAGCAATATGGATTTTGATGCGGGGTACGAGCATTGGTTCAAGGGATCCTATTTTGACCGGCTCCCCGCTGGTACCGGTTTACCCGCTGGTGGAAACAAGGACACGGATTTCTTCTATCTTCAGATGAGAGTCAGGCTGTAGAGAAAGGCGCTGGTCCTATTAGACGTGGCGATCGGGCGAGGTATTCTGTTGGTGAAATTCCACGGATAGGCAATCGTGAAGCACTATGGATGTACGTGACCCAGTTAAGCGATGGACAAAGGTCGTTGGGGTGGTCCTGTTCGTGACCAGCGTCGGCTGTTCCAACGCAGTTATGCTGAGCCAGGAAACGGAGCAGGGAGGCATTGTGACCTATCTGTTCAAAGAAGACCGGGGTGGTCCGATGGGATCGTCGCATCGCATGGACGCGTTAAAGCGCATCGAGGGAAAATGCCCTTCGGGCTACACCATTCTCAAGGATGGGGAAGTGCAGGGATACAGCAGTATGTCTAGCGTAGAAGGAGCGGAAGGGGAAATCACCGGGAGGCGCTGGGGGATTCAGTTCCGATGCAAGTAGCGAGGAAGAAGCATGACGAAAGAGGAATGAAGGGTTCTCCGCTGAACCATGTCAACCAGTGTTTCATCCCTATCGGGTTTGCAGCTTTGAAAAGAGGCCGTTGGATCGTTCTTTCTGAGCGTGGAATCGTTCCACTTGTTCCGCTATCTCGATGAGCAATCGTTCCGCTTCAATACTCGCAAGAGCAATGATCAGGGACGCTTCCTGGAAGCTATGGCCTCAATCGCTGGGAATCGTGTGGAGTATAAGGAGTTGATTGGTCAAACGACGCAGTAAGCGGAGAAAGCCAGGAGATTACAGGCGGCAGGGGAGAGGGAAGCGCACAAAATAATCTATTGGATATCGACCGTTGGCTCTTTTAGCAAATCGGCACTAGATGCCCGAATGAGGACATTGAGCCCTTGAATGTTTTTCTCTGTCACATAATCAAGTGGCCCGCGAACATGAGATTCAATTTCTCCTAGTATCCAGCGAATAGGTTCCATTTTCCCCCAGTCATTCATTTTCTTCAGTTTGAACTTATATTGCAGAAACGTAAGATAAGCTAGAACGTCAGCTAACTGGAAAGGGATGAGGCCTTTTTCAATCAATTCGCCATTCTTAATGACATCCCATTTAGGCTTGAAATTTGGTTCCGGCAGGTCATCACCAACCATTTGATCCGCCAACTCATTCTGCCATTTATCACCACGTTCAAAATAGAACCCTATTCGATGTAGGGGCGGGGATGTTTCTTGCCAAACCCACTGCCTTAATCGTCCCGCACACCATCGCCCAGCAAGGGCATATGCCCTATAGATAGGCTCGTTCACATATTCAGCAGCAAGAGTCTCGCGATAGAGCTTTAAGGGAACGGCACAACTAAATTTCCTAGTTAGGGGAACCATTAACTTCACAAGGTCTTGTAATAATTTTTGCCGATCAGCCTCCCTTTCATGCCAACCTGCGAATTCTTCCGTGCAATTGGCACACTCAACCATATGAAACTTTCGTATGCCAGCGCGAGTTGTACGTTCAATCCACTTGGCCTCAATGTCCATCCAAACATCAGCAGGTGCCAAGAATCCTGCAACAGAGACAACGAGCGTATCTTTATCGGTATCGTCTCCACTCGCATCAAAGTATCCAGAGAATCCCACCAGCAACCCCTCATGCCATCTTGAGAACTAAACTGCTTAGCTAAGTGCTCCACTAAGGACTCCACTAAGGAATAGGGAGTCATTGTAGACCTCCCCCCCTATGAAAGGAGTATCATACTGCCCATGCCGACGCCCAAAACCCCTTTGAGCGATTGCAGGCTGCCATAAGTACCGTGCTGTCGGTTCCCAAGTCCTCCCTTCCGAAGCCCAAGAAGAAGCCCCGCAAGAAGTAGTAGGGCCCCCCAGAGTCAAAAGAGTTTCTTATCCCCGATTTATCCCCAAGAAAATCGGTTGACAAACTAAATCACCGCTTATCCACAGGGGTTTCGGATGATGAGTCAGCGATATTATTGCCGCAAAATTCTCTCCCCAAGTTCTGTGGATAAGTCTGTTCATAAGTTCGTCCTACCACGCAAATGCTGCACATTTCTCTACTGGAAAGACGTGTTTGCCTAAAAAACAAGCATTGGTTGAAACAGACTCTGCACCACAATATATAGGGGCTGCTTTCAGAAAAATGAGCCAGAAACAACAAATCCTAGATAATTATAGGCGTTTCTGTATCAGAATTCTGAACTGCTGCGCTGGGAGAGCGGTTCGAGGGCAAGTTATGCACAGACATCGCTCCAGGACTGTGTTTTCTGCTCCATGATTAGGAGTCCATTGAAGGGACTTGACTATATGTTAGAAGATGTGTAACCATTGGTTACACGATGATTTCAACCGACCTCAAACATATTCGAGAACGGCTCGGGCTTACGCAGCAGCAATTGGCTGATGCGTTGCGGACGACCCGTGTATCAGTCGCACGCTATGAGACAGGCATGCGCCGCATTCCCGGAATGGTCCAAGTCGCATTGGACCAAATGGGGCGATCGTCTCAAATTTCCATGGCAGGGATCGTTGCGGCAGGTTCGCCGATCGAACCGGTCGAGCAGTCCGAACTCATCGATGTGCCACCCAGCATGCTGCGCGGTGGGGACACGTTTGCGCTCCGCGTCAAAGGGGAATCAATGAAAGACGATGGTATTTTGCCAGGCGATCTGGTCGTGGTGCGGAAGCAGAAAACGGCAAGAAATGGGCAAACGGTCGTGGCCTTGGTCAATCATGAAGCCACCATCAAGACCTATTTCAAAAAGGACTCGCACATTGAATTGCATCCTGCCAACACGACGATGCAGCCGATTATCGTGAAACCGTCAGACACGTTTCATATTGAAGGTGTTCTCATTGGCGTGATTCGTCATTGTACGGTGTTATGAAAAGAGAGGAGGGAGATGATGCTTACAGCAAGTAAATCGGTAGAGGTAGACCGGCTTGTGGATTTGGAACGAACGGTTGATTCTTTGAATGGGCAGTTACGCGAGATGCAATGGGAGTTGTACCGGGCCAAGGCGGAGCCGCTATCGATGCGGTTGTGGCGGAATCTTGTGAGCCCGAAAGGCGGCCGGGAGTTTATGTCAGCTGTCTGCAATCGACGCGCACGTCCGAACACAAGGATGGTGGGTCCATGCTGACCCAAGAGCGTAGGACGAACATGCGACCCGCCGGCACCTGTTCCGACTGTGGAACGCCTGCCCAGCGGCGGACTACATGTGTCGATGAGATGACTCATTCAACCGTCGAACTGTGTGAGCGCTGTTGCTGTATCTTTCGACAGAGGCAGGCTTTCGCAAACGGTTGCTGCGGGTAGAGAGCACATAGGTTAATCCAGATTGCGCCTACGATCTCGCTTGCCCCTCATGCCGCCGCGGATACAATGTGTTCACACGTCTGCTCCTCACTTGTCCGCATGGGTGGACGTCGCTGCGGCACGCTTGACAGACTCGCTATTGTGCTCATCAGCCTGGCCGACGAAGTGGATCGGTTCCTCGCCTCTGAGGTGAGCTGGCCGGAGGATGTAGGTTCCATACACGCTTTTGGTCCAAATCGCCTGCGCCGTTTCTGAGTTTCCCCCTGAAAACGCGTATCCCAAGCTACCGACGACACTGCCTGCGACGGCGAATGCGCTTTTGCCGGCACAATAAGGAATTGTCAGCAGCCAACTGGCTACTTGTATCCCGGTACTATCCGAATCGTCAGAGCTGGACGTTTGATCTTGTGCGAAGGTCACTCCAGCCGGGAGCATGGTCAAGCCCATGACGGTCATGATTAAGATAGCGGCAAAGGCTCTGCTCCATGGTTTCATCTGATGAGTTGCCGCGGCGACAGGGTATGGTACAAATCCGTTTTCTCCCACACCTCGTTCGTTCATGGCGCACCTCCTCATGGAATGGTCACGATGGATCATCCACTCGCAAGATCGTAATCTTCATGCGCAGGGACTTTCCGGCCAACGGATGATTGTAATCCAGCACCGCGAACCTCTCTGACAACCGGGTCACGGTTGCCTCCCGACCGGCGCGGTCCGCGAGGACGTCTCCTTCCTTTGTCCCGGGTGGCAGATCGCTCTTCGGGACGGCAGTTTGTTTCTTCGCATCATAAGGGCCAAAGACGTCTTCGCCCGACAGTTCGACGTTCTTTTTGTCTCCGGGCTTCATCCCAGTAACCGCCCGCTCCACAATCGGTGGCAGTTGATGTCGCCCCTGAACGAATTGGCCGATCTTTCGCACTTCGAGCCCCGCTTCGCTGGGATCGGTAATCTGATAAAAGTACGTGACGTTCGAACCATCAATGATGCGTGATGATTCTGCGCCGACGTTGTGTTGCCAAAGAAGCCCCAGGCAGCCAAGCCCGGTTACCAGTGCCACGATGCCCGCCCTATTCCGGCGGGAGATACCCATGACTCGATTCCCTCCCTGACTCTTCCCCGGTGGCAATAGCTGCACGGGGGGCGATTCTAGTCAGAAGCAGCGGGTCGTCATTCCCTCGTCTGTGACGTCATGGTCTGACCTCATCGAGGAATTGAGTCGGTTCGGACAGAGGCTTTTCGGAGATCTTGGTGATCTTGGTGATTTTCCCGGTCAAATCGACCTCTATCCTGACCGGATCGCCCTTAACGACCTGCTCCCGTTTCAACATCGTGGAATCGGACAGCGCGAGTGCCCAGGTTTGTCCTTCCAATGTCTGGAATGTGATTGTCCGCTGGGCTTGATCCATACCGACGATGGCACCAGCAAAGGTGGTCGCGGCTTCACCGGTGAGGACAGCCACGACCGCCGTCCAGAGCAGATAGATCGTCGTGAGTGCGAACATCGTCCTCTTCATAGTGCACCTCCGAGCCATAACGATATGGTCCTTCTTTTGCGATAAGAAGCCGATGGGATTGCTCCTGTCGTTCCCGCATTGTCATGGCATCTTTCTTAAGGGGTGCCGGTTTTCTTAAGCGCAAATGGTTTGCCACAGATCAGGAGGCGAACAAATATTAAGTATTTCAATGGGTTTGAAGAATTGGACAAGACAGGAAGAGAGACAAGGAGTTAAGTCTGAGAGAACATTTGTCCTTGGCCTGCCTAATAGAGCCGTAATTCTGCGGAGATTTGGATTGTGACATTCTGTCTCGGAAGGATAACTCTTCCCGCTGGCCGATGGGGCGTTCTTCTTAATCCAACTTAATATGTGAATTCAGAGCCGGCTGGATCGACCACAAGGCTGATCACCATTCCAAGTGTCGCCGCCATTGGTAAGCGCTAGCCTTCGTCTGGACTTCCGTCGACGCCTTCTCACGCGATGAGGTCGGTAAAGGTGGGATGACTCGTTGCATTTAAGTTAAATGCTCAAGACCCAGTCGAGCTTGGGTCGTGTAAAATTGATAGCGTGATTGGTGAAAGCGTAAGACGACCAGTTGAAACATTTCTC
>DATNCR010000135.1:0-3259 GCA_035607135.1 Nitrospiraceae bacterium | reverse complement strand
TTTCTTGCTGGCGCAGCAGGGGGAGGAGAGTGGTTATTTCCGGGGTGATCCGTATCAGGTCTTTCTTGCGGTCTCGGTGCTCTCCATGATCATCACGCCTTTTCTCATGCAGTGGTCGCCGCATCTGGCCCGCCGCGCCGAAGCCTGGCAACGGATGCATCATTTGCTACCTCGCCGCACCATCGCCCATGTCGAGCAGACCGAAGGAAAGCAGATTCGGATGAAGGGCCACGTCATTATTGCAGGGTATGGGTTAAACGGGAGAAATCTCGCCCGCGTACTCGGCGAGACGGAGATTCCATACATTGGTTTGGATCTTGACGGTGATACCGTCAGCCGCGAAGCGAAACACGGGGTGCCTGTCTACTACGGCGATGCCACGAATTCACATGTGCTCAGGCACATGAAGATCGAGGACGCAAAGGTGCTGGTGGTCGCGATATCGGATCCGTTTATCACGCGGCGGGTTGTGCAGGTTGCCAAGGGACTGAATCCCAAGCTCCATGTGGTTGTGCGGACCCGTTATTTGCGAGAATTGGACGAGTTACACCAACTCGGCGCGGATGATGTGGTGCCTGAGGAATTCGAAACCTCCATTGAGATCTTTGCCTTGGTGCTCCGCACCTACAAGATGCCGCAGGACTTTGTGATGCGAAAGGCTGCGCAAGTTCGCCGTGAAGGTTACGCCTTGCTTCGTCGTAGCGAATCGCCGGGACTCCCACATCATCTTCATGGCGGTACCTTGGCGGATACGGAAGTCGAAACCTGCCGCATCGACGACGATTCCCCTGCGCTGGGGAAAACGTTGGCTGAGATGGATCTCGGCACACGCTCGGGCGTGTCGGTGATTGCCTGGACTCGTGCTGGCGTGACGCAGGCAAATCCGCCGGGGAGTACTCGGTTGATGGCGGGCGATATCGTGGTGTTACTCGGTTCGCGCGCCCAGATTTCGCAGGCGATGGGGTTTTTAGTTCAGATGGATGCGAAATGAGCATCCGTCTAGCGTCTTGCCGTTGTCATGAGCTGATAGGCCTCTTCCAGCGTGGCCACTTCAATGACGGTGATGTTCCATCGGAGTGCCAGCTGAGAGAGATCCCAGTCAGCCTTGTCTAGTTGCCCGCGAGGGACCAGAATAGTTTTGAACTGTGCACGGGCTGCCGCTTCGATTTTCGTAAGCAGGGAACCCACCGGTTCGATCTGACCGTCCGGCATGATGGTTCCAGTCAAGACGACATCTGACCTGATGTCGTCGCCTCTCCAGGCTGCGACGAGGCCGACCGCAACCGCGCTGCTGGCACTCATTCCCTCGGTCCACGCATTGTATGACCGATTCTTGATCGTGATTAGCCACCCTCGTCCGTTCTCTCCCACTGTCTTTGTGGCAGCCACGACGGCGTGTTTGACGCCTTCTTTCCAGTCCTCACTGACGATTGAGCCACCACCCAGGTTAATCTCATTGAATTGGACAGTTGGTCCCTCTTGTCGGGAATCTTTGTCGATTTGGAGGACGATGTATTGGACAACTCCGGTCTGCCCACCGGCGAGCACGCCCAGTGCCGGCACCGTGACAACACGACGGCTGTCCGCAGACCAAAGCGGAGAAATCAATGTGCAAAGAATGATCGCCGAGAGGAGCAGAATAAGATGAGGTGTTTTTCGAATCGCGCTGCCGTCTACCATGATGTTACATGCGATTAACTCTTCCAGCGGAGCGTCACTCTTTCTTTGAGCGGATGATCGAGTGGCTGTCCGGTTTGCATCGATGCAAGATGCGCGGCTTTTAACTTGTAGTACCATTTCGCCGGCGTATCGGCGTCATCGATGAGCATCAAAGCCGGTTTGTAGCGTAACCCCACCGCCTGGCGTTCCATCGCCTCTCGGTCCTGCGTCATGAAAATGTTGGCGAAGTAACGAAAGATACTCTTGGAAAATGGAACCCAACTGAGGCAGTTCCACGCCGCGGCAAAGTCGATGCGGCATTGCTGTTCACTGATCGGCGTGACCGTGGCTCGGCTGGACACGAAGAGCGACCCGCATTGGACGAATTCGAATCGCTGGTTGGGCAGTACAAAGTCGATGGTCGTCGTCAGCGGTCCGCCGTAAAACAGGTTCAAGAGTTTGTACGGTCCGCTGTTTGTTGAGGGAGCATGTTGAACCATGCGAAAGCCGTTGGGAATCGGCTCAAAGGTCTTGGCCTTTTCGTGGATGCTCGCCTGGCTGCGCCACCAGGAGCTTTGATGTACAAAGGGGCCGTGAGCCGGGTCCATCAGGCCGACGATGCCGTCGTCGATGGTGCAATCCAATAACGTCGAGATGTGAATCATCCGGTAGGGAGACGAGGGGAGCGGTAGCGGCGGCACATCCGGGGTGGTTTGGTTCGGTTGTTGAGGGTCGGGAATGAACACCCACACATAGCCATCCCGCTCGCGGCAGGCGTAGGTGGTGATGCCGATCTTGTCGACACGGATGGGGGAGTTTTCGACCAGCGCGGGAATTTCACGGCAACGGCCTGCCTGATCGAACTGCCATCCATGGTAGGCACATTCGACACAGTCGCCCTTCATTTTTCCGAAGGACAGCGGCATGCCACGATGGGGACAGATGTCTCGCATGGCCGCAATCGCACCCTGCGATGTCTTGCAGACGAGGATCGGAAGGCCCAACAGAATAGTCCCTTTCAGACTGTTAAGGGTAAGTTCGCTGCTCAGGCAAGCGGGATACCAAAAGCCCAAGAGCGGTGCGTTCCTGGATGACTTGATTTCGGTAATGAGGTCGCTGTTCATGAAAAGAATGGGATGGCAGGTGACATCGGTTCGTCTGGAACTATATCCGGCGTAATGAGTGGGGTCAAGGTCATTGCCTTGACAAGAAAAAGAAGCGGAGACTATAGTGAAAACCCCAGTGAAATCGCCACATTTATGCGGACCTGAGAGGCAAGGAGGCGTCATGGCAACCGCACAGCTGGATCCAGCGGTCGCTTTGGCGGATCTGCAGATCTCCAAGCCGGACAAAGTGACGATCGTGCTGTTGAGCGGTGATATGGACCGAGCGATGGCAGCGTTCATTATTGCCACAGGGGCTGCCGCCATGGGGATGCAGGTCACGGTCTTCTTCACATTCTGGGGTCTGAATGCCATTCGCAAGAAAGGCGCGACCAGTTCTGCGAAAGACTGGCTTCGTCAGATGTTCGGCCTGCTGAATACAGGGGGCGCAGACAGTCTTCCTCTCTCCCGGTTTCATTTCTGGGGGCTGGGGACGA
>DATNCR010000129.1:0-7610 GCA_035607135.1 Nitrospiraceae bacterium | reverse complement strand
ATTGGGGCGACACAGCATTCGGCCCTGCTAGAAACTTTTGCGGAAAGGCTCCTCACTCTGCTCTTTGCAGAATTTCCCATTGAACGTGCCAAGATTTGGGTACGGAAGCTTGCGCCTCCTTTGGAGCATGTGATCGGCTCGGTGGGGGTGCAACTCGAACGATCACGGCTGGCTCACCAGATTCAGGATGCGGGACCAACTCCGGCACGGTTTCTCACACAGCAACTTCATCGCCTGCCGAAGGGCAAGGCACTCGACGTTGCTGCCGGCCCTGGACGCAATGCGCTCTATCTGGCCTCACATGGGTTTCACGTCGATGCGATGGACCGCGATGAGCAGGTCATGACCCAACTTGCTGCCACAGCAAAGCAACGAAACCTTCCTAATCTCAGTGTCCGGACGGTAGACCTCGAACGAGCAACCGATGTACGGCCGGAATTTCCGAAACAGGAATATGACGTCGTTATCGTCTTCTTCTATCTCTATCGCCCACTGTTTCCCGCGCTCATCGAATCGCTGAAGCCGAACGGAGTCTTGATCTACGAAACCTTCACCATCGACAACTACGTGCACCATCGCCATCCACGCCGATGGGAATTTTGCCTTGCACACAACGAATTGCTCCGGCTCACATCCAATCTCCGTGTACTGTCCTACGACGAGGGTGAGCACGACAGCAGCCATGGACCAGGATCTGCCTTCACCGCACAACTCGTCGCCCAGCAGGCAGGCCCCAGCAGGCTGCCGCACGAGACGACATGAGTCGCCTCGACCTCCATCTCCATACGACCCACTCCGATGGAAGCCTCTCGCCGACTGATGTCCTACGCCTTGCCCACAAAGCACGCGTCACCGCGCTCGCCATCACGGACCACGACATTGTGTCCGGCATTCCCGAAGCCATCACAGCCGGTGCTGAGCTGGGAATTGAAATCATTCCCGGCGTAGAAATCAGCTCATCCATGGGCGATAGTGAGCTCCATATCCTTGGCTATTGCCTGCGCTGGCAAGACCCGGAGTTGAATCAACGATTGGCCGTCTTGCGTGAGAGCCGGCATCACCGCAACCCGCAGATCATTGAACGGCTGCGTTCATTGGGGTTGGATGTAACCTATGAAGAAGTGCGAGCCCTGGCCGGCACGGAGTCGGTCGGCCGACCGCATATTGCACGGCTCTTAATGGACAAAAAGTATGTCACGTCCGCCAAAGATGCCTTTGACCGATATCTGGCAGAGGGGCGCCCGGCGTATGTGGCACGTAAACTACCCAAGCCGGCTGATGCCATTGCCTGGATCAGAGCCGCCGGCGGCGTAGCCGTGCTGGCTCATCCGACCTGGGCGAAGGTGTCTGGAGAAGGGCTGAATACGCTCTTGACGACATTGAAAACCGAAGGCCTCGCCGGCATCGAAGTCCACTACAGTACCCACACAACACGACAGACGACGGAGTACCTCGACCTAGCCAAGCGGCTAAGCTTGCTGGTGACCGGCGGGAGTGATTTCCACGGCATCACCAAACCGGACATCGAAATCGGTACAGGCCGGGGTGATTTGAAGGTCCCCGAGAGGCTACTTGATCCACTAAAACAGGCTGCAGGGCAGGCCTAAGAAACGCGCGCAGGTTGCCAGTTCCCCTCACCTCTGGGTTGCTCCCGACTGCACCCCTGCTCATTATCTCCCAATTCGTTGACTCTCCAATCCCATCCGCTACACTTTGAGACGTTCACGGACATTTCAAAGACATCTATGCCGAAATCCTGGTCTTGGATCGCTCCCTATACCTTTGCCATCCTGGCAGTGCTCTTGGCCGGTCCTTTGCTGAGCACCCTGGCATTGGTCCAATCTATCTCCGTGCCGTATCTGCCACTGAGTGGACCTCATGCGATTCGACTGGGTTCAAGTCTGCTGGCGCTCGCCATCCTCTGGGTTCTCGCCTGCGCTGCCTCTCAGTACATCCCAGGCCACGGCCACGGATCACGGTTTCTTCGTCATCTCGTCATTCCGCTCACGACATTCATCGTCATCCTCTTCGCCAACAAAGCGTTCAGGAGCACGGGTCTGCCACTAATTGAACAGATCGGTTCGTCTCGATTTACCTTAGGCTATGCCATCAGCCTCGTCGGTTCCGGTCTTTGGCTCACGGCAACCTGGATCCTAAACCGAAGTTCGCTTCGCGCAGCATTTGGTACTCCCAGCCAGCCACACCGACAAATGGCCCAGGTACTCTCCGAGGATTCAGGTTCAGGGCAAGAAGAAGAGACACAGACGCCGTCTGAACCAAAGAGTACCGCTGCTGCCTCGACCATCATGAGCTACACACCAGGCATGCTCGGGCGTTATCGAGTGTTAAAAGAACTCGGACGTGGCGCGATGGGACTTGTCTATTTGGGAAAGGATCCGACGATTCAGCGTTTCGTGGCCATCAAGACCATGAGACTCGACCAGATCGATGGCGACGACAAGCTACAAGACTTCAAGTCACGCTTTTTCCGCGAAGCCGAATCCACCGGACGTCTCTCTCACCCCAACATCGTCACCATCTATGATGCAGGAGAAGAACACGATTTAGGCTACATCGCGATGGAACTCATCGAGGGAACAGCCCTGAAACAGTGGGCCCGGAAACCCAACTTGATGCCGATCAATGAGGTCCTCCTGACCGTGGCCACCGTCGCAGACGCCCTGGATTATGCCCATCAACAAGGGGTCGTCCATCGCGACATCAAACCGGCGAACATCATGCTCACGAAGGATCGCGTCGTAAAAGTCATGGATTTCGGTATTGCAAAAATGGCTTCGAGCAGCAAGACCCAAACCAATATCGTATTGGGTACGCCGACGTACATGTCACCGGAACAGATCTCAGGAAAGAAGGTGGACGGCCGGTCAGACATCTTTTCACTCGGTATCGTGCTGTTCGAACTTCTCACGGGGCAGCTGCCGTTCACGGCCGACAACTTGTCTGCCGTGCTGTTCAGCATCGCCCATCATCCACATCCCGCGATTCAAACCTTGAGACCAGACCTTCCCCTGATGGTCCAGGAGGTCGTGGATCGCGCGTTACAGAAAGAGTTGCCTCATCGCTATCGGCGCGCAGAAGAATTTGCAGTCGAACTCCGTGCCTGTGTACGGAGTCTTGCGGCCTGAAGGAGGTGTCGTCTGGCCCTCGAACGATTGCATAGTGCCAAATCCGATACCGGACTCAAACGACTGCACAACGAGGATCGCTTTGTCGCCGATCCTCCGCTCGGACTCTATGTCGTCTGTGACGGTATGGGCGGCGGCAATGCTGGTGAGATTGCCAGCGCCCTCGCAGTCGAGGCAATTTGCACACATCTGGCCGAAGCAACCCAACGCGCAGACCTGCCGCTGATCGGTTCCTGTGATGCCACGGTATCTCCTACGGCCAATCGTCTCGCCAGCGCGATTCGTGCCGCGAATGATGCCATCCATCGCGAGTCATGGAGCAGGCCTGACTATGTTGGAATGGGTACCACCGTAGTCGCCGCACTGCTCCATGATGAGGTGCTCGCCATTGCCCATGTCGGAGACAGTCGGCTCTATCTCATTCGAAACGGGGCCATCCAATCCCTCACCACAGACCATTCCTGGGTCACCGAACAAATGCTCAAGGGATTCATCACAGAAGAAGAAGCCGAGCGCTCGCCCCGCAGAAACATCGTGACGAGAGCCCTCGGCGTCGAGAACAGCGTCGATGTGGAACTGACGGAGGTACCGGTCAAGAGTGGAGATATGCTGTTGCTTTGCTCAGATGGACTCACCCGTGGTGTCCACCCGAACGACATTCTTCACATCCTCGGCGGATCGGACAGCCTCCCCGTCATGTCCGATCGTCTCATCGCCATGGCAAACGAAGCTGGCGGCGACGACAACACCACCGTGGTCATCGTGGCCCTGCGAGATGACCTCCAAGCCGGACTGTGGGAGCGGCTAAAAAAATTATTTGCCGCGTAACGAATCACAGGAGCCTAGCACAGGAGGGAACGCCATGCCGGAAACTCTGCCACAACCAGCCAAACTGCTCGTCAAACTTCACGGGAAAGGCTCGCAGCATATCGAACTGACGCTTGACACCGTGACGATCGGTCGGAAGACCGACAATGTCCTCGTGATCGAAGATCCCGCCGTCTCAGGGCATCATGCGCGGATCGTGAAAATCCAGGCTGTCTTCTTTCTCGAAGACTTGAAGAGCACCAACGGCACCGCCCTCAATGGCCGGCCGATCACCCGCCACCAACTGCGTGACGCGGATGTCATCACCATCGGACAGCACCGGCTCGTGTTCCAAGAGAATGTGGCGCCTAGCACGGCAGCGCCTGCCCCATTTGTCGATCTGGATCGAACCACGGTGCTCAGAGGAACGGACCGCATGCCGGACGGACCGACGCTCTCAGCCAAGGTATTGGTCATTGCTGGGAAAACCGATCGGGTGGAATACCCACTCACCAAACAGGTGAATGTCATTGGGTCGCAAGACGGAGCGGTCATTCGGTTGACCGGCTGGTTTGCCCCAAAATCTGCGGCGACGATCGCTCGACGAGGCCAGAACTATTCCATCAGTCCGTCTCGTGATGCGAAGTATCTGCTCGTGAACGGGGCGGACGTTGCGGGACAACAGGAACTCAAAGATGGGGACCAGATTGAAGTCGCAGGTGTGAAGCTGACGTTCTGTATCCTCTCAGGAGCCAAGTAGGATGCGGAACATTTGACAGGCCCACACTTCGAATTGCGTCCTGCTCGCCTAGCCAATCACGCAGCACAGTCTACGCGCCGACGGACTATTCGGTATCGTGCCAGAGCGCCTCTCGCTGATACGAACCCGACTATTTGAAGAAGAACGTGCCCTTCGGAAGGGCCTGGTAACATCGGTCCGAAACCTCCTGGTCATGCGATTGTAGGCACTGGAGGATCTCCCCGCCCCCAGGTTTGACTGCGGTGCAGAACCGTTTGACATCCTCACGGCATGCCGCGATCAATCGACTCCGGTCCTCCTTCCACTTGACGAATCGCTCTTGCAATTGGCTTTGGCACAGCGGCGGAAGCTGTTTGGCACGCTGCTTCAGACAGCGTGTGCGGGCAGCACCATCCAGAGAGTCGGGACACAATTGTTCCATATCCGCTTCGCACTTCAGCCTGGTCGCCTGCACCGCCGAAGGGACCAATCGTGCGACAACCGGAGCGTCAACATGTGAGTCGATCGATCGTTCATCTCCAGGCCTCATCATGGCTGCTTCTGAAGGCGGTAGAGGAGAAGTGGGGATGGTTAAATCCAGCGGGGGTGGCACAGACGGAGAAGACGATGACACTGCCATCTGACGAGCCTCAGCAGGCAACTCGGCCGAAGACAATTCTTCTTCCGAGGGAAAATTTGTGGCCACCGTCACCCACACGAGCCCAAGGCCAAGGATGGTAATGATGCCGGCAATGGTACCGCTCGAAGACTGTGACTGAGCCATGACTGCTCCCTATTCAACCAGACCCAGCATAGGATAAGCCGTCAAAAAAATCGATGAATTGTCCGGTTTCTACCAGATGTCTGTCCGACGGTGCGGCGTATGATGAGGCGCGGCAGATGCGCGGCCGCTGGTCCTGAAAAACCGCAAGGCCTCTTCGCGGAAACCCATTGAGATTTTTTCAGAGCCGAGCACACACGCGCCCCCGGAAAGAGCGAGTTGAATCGGGGCAGAAGGTGGTAGCCCTCTACCCTCAATACTCTGACGCGCAGGAAAGACCAAAACGATGGTCAGTTATCTGGAGTTTCGACGATGTGATTTTCGAACCTGGTGCAACCCTCGGCGAGCAGCCGATTGGTCAGCATTTCTCCAGGCCATTCGATGGGTAAATCCGCCGTGAAGATCCACACATCGGGAGAGGTCCACACAGGACCATGATCTTCAGGAAGTTCGGGGTCGAACAGATCGGTCCAGACCGGCATGTACACACCGTTCCCGCATTGCGTATGGAGATGCACGATCGTGCGGGCACGGACAAGCGGATCGAGATCGCGCCAGACTGCCGCAGTCTCATCCGCCAGTCGATGGAGCCGCACAGCATTTTGTGCATCGAACATGGCATAGGCGGCGTAGACCGGTGCATCGATCATATCGGGTGCCAACGCCAATTCGGGGCATTGTACCACAAGACCTTCAAGGAGAGCCCGACGATGCCGATCCTCCAGCGAGTCGGGCAGTCCAGAGTCCGGCACACCGATCAATTCAAAAAAGAGAAAGGCGGTACTCTCGACGGGCGGATACAGCCGAGCAGCGATGGACGTGGCCCGCTGGGAATCCGCCACCGTGCTCAAATGATCATTTAACCCCTGGAGGCTGAGGGGCTCCAGCGTCGAATCGGTCAAGAGGCGCGACTCCACTCGCACCACCGTTCCGGCAGAGAGCCTGAGATGTCGATGCAATAAATCCGCTGTCGCAACCGGGTCGATCTTCAACTTGAGTGGATGGGCCAGATTGGCTTGAAGAGGAAGTTCCAATGCCGCCATCACGGCATACGACAATTTGTCATCGGCCGGCCCATCTATCAGCACGGAGCAGGATGCCTCCGCAAGGAGATCGAAGAGCCATTCCGCCATGTCCTCATCCAGCGCCGCCAGCACCGTGAGGAGATCATACTCCCGTCCCTGCTCCAGGAACGCCTGCAACGTATCGATCGCCGCGCCCGTATCGCCATGATCATGGCGCCGGGCATTGATCAAATGCACAAGATCTCTTGTGAGGGGGTCAGGGCGAGACCAACTCAACATATAGACAGGCTCCCACCGCGCAGCCGTAGCTCGCTGCTATCCATGTTGCCAAACTTTTCTTGTGGTAGCAAGCGCTCCAACAGTTTATCCCCGAAGGGTCACGAACCGATCACCTTCACCAACACTCGTTTTCGTCTCAACCCGTCGAACTCCCCATAGAAAATTTGCTCCCACGGACCGAAGTCCAACCGACCTTCGGTGATCGCGACGACCACTTCTCGCCCCATCAGCTGTCGCTTGATGTGGGCGTCGCCGTTATCCTCTCCCGTCTCATTATGCTGATAGGTCGCACCCTGAGGAACGAGCGTGTCCAGGAATCGGTCGTAGTCCTTGAGTAAGCCTGGTTCGTCGTCATTGATATAGACACTGGCCGTAATATGCATGGCATTGACGAGCACGAGCCCCTCTCGGACGCCGCTCCTCTTGACCGCCGTCTCAACCTGTTGTGTGATGTTGAGATAGGCGCGCCGCGTCTTCGTCTCGAACCAGAGCTCTTCACGATAGGATTTCATGGTCGTCGGTCAGTGGGTGTTCATTCTGACGAACTGGACACTCAAGATGCAAGCCGCACCATTTACTCCCGCACAATCAGTCAATCAGCTTCTGTCAGTATATAATAGTACGATGGCCGTCAAAAAGATGACCGCGTCCTCATGCCCGCCGAAGCGCCCGCGGCTTCACCTTTCAGCTCATGCCAACGTCATCCTCCGCGGTCGCTATCTGGCCAAGAACGCTGCGGGAACGATCGTCGAGACGCCGGCGCAACTATTCTGGCGCGTCGCGACCGACATCGCGCGAGCTGGACGACTCTATCCGACCGCCGGCCGGCTGCC
>DATNCR010000096.1:0-31148 GCA_035607135.1 Nitrospiraceae bacterium | reverse complement strand
AAAGGCAAACAGGTCGTCATCATCGTCGCGATGAAGAGCACGGAGGCCTCGACCCTGGACGTGGTGGATGGGATCAAAAAGATGATTCCGCACGCTGAGCAAGTCTCCCCGAAGGGCGTGAAGATCAGACTGCTGGACGATGCCTCGACCTTCGTAAAGGATTCGATTTCGGATGTCGTACATGAAATGGCGATGGCTGGCGCGCTCGTTGGCCTCATCGTGCTGATGCTGCTTGGCTCATGGCGGGCGACGGCCCTCGTCTGGACGTCGATCCCGCTTTCCATCCTGACCGCAATCATCGGATTGCATGCGCTCAACGAGACGATCAATGTCATGACCTTGGGCGGGCTGGCGCTGGCCGTAGGCATTCTAGTCGACAATGCGACCGTGGTCATCGAGAATATTGATCGCCATCTCGCCATGGACAAGCCGCTCGAGCAGGCCATCATCGATGCCACCAAGCAAATCGTCCTCCCGACGTTCGTCGCCACCCTCTGCATCGCGATCGTCTGGTACCCGCTTTTCGAGCTCGGCGGCGTCGCCGGTTACCTGTTCAAGCCCATGGCGGAGGCGGTCATCATCGCGATGCTCGCCTCGTTCGTCCTATCGTTCACGCTGGTGCCGACCATGGCAAAATATATGATGAAGAGTACCGCAATGCCGTCGTCTTATGACCAGCACGGACAGCCCGATGCGGCACCACCGCGGAATGTTTTCGTCCGCTATCAGAAGGAGTTCGAGCGCCACTTCAACCGGTTCCGCGAGGGCTATGGTACGCTGCTCGAACAGGTGATTGCCCATCGCCGCCCCTTTGTCACAATCAGCCTGGCAATCGTGGTGGGATCACTGTCCCTCTTCTTCTTCCTCGGGCGCGATTATTTCCCCGAGATCAGGTCGGGGGTCATTCAGATGCATATGCGGGCGCCGCTCGGGACACGCATCGAGGTATCAGGACGCCTGGCCAATCTGGTCTCTAACAGCATTGAGGAGTTGCTGCCCGGCCAAGTCGAAAACATCGTCAGCAATTGCGGCCTTCCGGTCGGGCCGCATAACCTTGCCTTCATCCCGACGCCGACGATCGGCCCTCAGGATTGCGATCTGACGATCCTCTTGAAGGATAAAAAGTCGCCGGTGTGGGACTATCGGCGTATGCTCCGCAAGGGCTTGAAGGAACGCTACCCGGGCACCGAATTCACATTCCAGCCATCCGATCTGACCGCAAAAATCCTCAACTTCGGCGCGCCAGCGCCAATCGATGTGCAGGTCAATGGCCCGGACATGCCTTCCAACTATGAGTTTGCCCGCAAATTGGTCGCCAAGTTTCGCGAGATCCCCGGCGCCACGGACGTCGTGATCCAGCAGACGATGCAGACGCCGACCCTCATGGTCGAAGGCAACCGCACGTTCGGGCTCGGCGTCAACAGGACGCTGAGTGACATGGCCGACAATCTGCTCATGACGACCGCCGGCAGCCAACAGGTCGATCAAATCTATTGGCTCGATCCCTCGACCGGCATGTCGTACCTGATCAACGTCTATACGCCGCAGCCTCAAATCAACAGCGTCAATAGCCTCGAGACCGTCCCGGTCAATGCCTCGAACAATTCTTCCAAAGATGACGATGTCCAGCTCCTCGGCAATTTGGCCAGCATTGCACCGGTTGGAACGCCGGGCGTGGTCACGCACGGGAACATCATGCCCTTGTTCGACATCTATGTCTCCACCGAAGGCCGCGACCTCGGTGGGATGCTGGCGGAAGTCCAGAAGGTGGCTCACAGCATGGAGCACGAAAAGCCCCAGAGCGCATCAATTGAAATCCATGGTCAGGCCTGATGTACGACGCGTATTTCGAGTTGATCTTCGGACTGCTCGCCGCGATCGTACTCGTCTATCTCCTGATCGTCGTGAATTTCCAGTCCTGGCTGGATCCTTTTATCATCATCACCGCGTTGCCCGGTGCGCTGGCGGGCATCGCCTGGTCGTTGTTCATAACCCATACGCGTCTGTCTGAGCCTGCGCTGACGGGTGCCATCATGACCATGGGCATGGCGACCGCGAATTCGATCCTCGTCGTGTCCTATGCGCGCGAGCGGCTCCAAGAGCATGGCGACGCGCTACAGGCCGCCATCGAAGCCGGGAGGACGCGCTTCCGGCCAGTACTCATGACCGCATCGGCCATGATCATCGGCATGGTTCCCATGGCGACGGGATATTCTCAGAATGCGCCGCTGGGTCGCGCCGTTATCGGCGGCTTGCTCATGGCGACGATGTTCACGCTGTTATTTGTGCCCTGCGTGTATGCGATTCTCTATAGTCGGCGAACGGTTCGCCGACAATAGGGTGCATGATGTTTCAACGTCTCCGTGGAAAAGTTGCGGCACTGTCTGTCATCCTATTGGTCCTGCTCTATCTCGGCTACCGCATCTATGAGACGAGCACCAATGCCGCTTCGCTACGCGAGGAGACACACCAAGACGCTGTCCCCACTGTGGCCGTCGTCCCTCCCAAGCCGGTGCCGGCGACCGAAAGTATTACACTCCCGGGCAATATGGTGGGCTGGTATGAAGCGCCGATCTACGCGCGCGTCACCGGCTATGTGAAGATGTGGCACAAGGATTACGGAAATCACGTAAAGAAAGGTGACGTTCTCGCCGAAATCGACACCCCGGACCTCGACGCTGAATATCGCCAGGCCAAGGCCGATCTGGAATCGGAGCGTGCCAAGTATGTGCTCGCCGAGGTGACCGCGAAGCGGTATGAGTCCTTCCGCAAAACTCACTCGGTTTCGGAGCAGTCAATCATGGTGCAGGAACAAAACAGAAAATCCCAGGCGGCGATGGTCCAGGCCGCAGAGCAAAAGGTGAAGAACATCGAGGCGTTCATCGGGTTCAAGGAGATCGTAGCTCCCTATGATGGCGTCGTGATTCAACGCAACATTAATGTCGGCGATTTGGTCAGTAAGGAAGGCATGCTCAGTACGCCGAATGCGAAAACCAACCTCTATACGGTGGCCGTTGTCGACAAGTTGCGCCTCTTTGTCAATGTGCCAGAGTCGTTCGGGCCCTTTCTCCAGCCAGGCCTCACGGCGGACGTGACGGTGCCGCAATTGCCCCATCGCCGTTGGACCGCCAAGTTCCTCACTGTCGCCCGCGGATTCGATGTAAGCACGCGCACTGCGACCACCGTCTTCACGATCGACAACGAGGACCAGTCGCTCTGGCCCGGTTCCTACGCTCGGGTCCACCTCACGGCGCCAGTCGATCGGCAGGCCTTCACAATGCTATCCACTGCTATGGTATTTCAGGAGGACGGCACGCAAGTGGCCGTAGTGACTGAAGACGGCCGCGTCCACTTTAAACCCATCACGGTAAGCAAATTCATGGATCAATTTATCGAAGTGGCAGAAGGGCTTTCTGCGGGCGACCGTATCATCAACAATCCCGTCGCCGCGTTGCTCGAAGGCGACAAGGTGCGCGTCGTCACACCGGTGCCCGGGTATGTTGGTACAAAAACGCCTGTGCCAATGGAAGCTTCGACGCCTCATGACTACGCGACAAAATGAAGTTGATGTCCTGGATGAACTAGCGTGATGAGCCTCTTCAGTGCCCCGTAAGGCCGCTTGCAGCACGCGGATCGTTCCGTTTGAGCAGGAACGTCAAGCAGAGCATACCCAATGCGATCGGCTCAGCCTAGGGCTTTTCCTCGTGGGCATGCTCTCTGCAGTTACATAAAGTGAAGATGGGGGGGCGGCGATGGAAACCATCTTAAAGAGAAGCGACTGGTACAGACGTCTGTTATTCGCGACCGCTGTTGTGACAGGAATCTTGATGATTGGCATGCCGCAACGTACAGCAGCGGAAAATCTTCAAGAAAAAGCTCAAGAACGGGAAGCTATGGCGATTATCAATCATGCTACCTCGACCTGGCAAAACTTCATGCAGGATCCTGATATGTCTGGTTTCCGCACTCACGTAAAGGGAGGGCAGGGCGTGCTGATCTTCCCGAGATTGATGAAGGGAGCATTTGTCCTCGGTGCCGAAGGGGGAAATGGGGTGTTACTTGTTCGGAATAGTAAGACGGGCAGCTGGAGTGAGCCGGTCTTTTATGAAATATCATCGGCCAGCTTCGGATTACAGGCGGGCATGGAAACGTCTGAGACGATCCTCGTGATTCAAACAGTAAAGGGAATCGAGAGTCTCTTGAAGAATACTATCAAGCTCGGGACTGATGTATCGGCTGCGATCGGTCCAAAGGGTGGCGGCATAGAGGGAGTGACCTCGATGAGTATAGGAATGGATTTTGTCACCTACGCCCGTGCAAAGGGGATATATGCCGGTGTCTCCATAGAAGGGGCGTCCATAAGTACGAGAGATGATTTGAACAAGGCGTACTATGGCTCCGCGGTGTCGCCGAGCGATATCGTGCTCGTTCGAAGCGTCAAGTCACATCCTCAATCACAGGTATTGCATCAAGCGGTCGTCAAAGGGACTATAGGAGGGTAACCGCAGGGTGACAGTGAGGAACTGTGGACCAATCCTCTGCTCACATCATTGAATCAGCTAGGCTTGAGGGCTTCATGTGGTTGAAAGTCTGGCGGTGCATGAACTGCGGGCATGCAGTGGATTCTGTGATCGAGGCGAACCACAGTTTGCATGGAACGACTGTGCTTGTACCGTCGCCCGAGGAATTGGAGAAGGAGAACGAAATACGCACAGGTTGCCGCATAATGATCGGGCGATAAGCATCCGTTCCCATAGCGATGGCAACCCTTCTAATTATTGATGATGAAGAAATCGTCCGCATGCTCCTCCGCTCTGCGCTGAAAGCGTCGGGTATGAGGTCATGGAGGCAGTCAATGGTCATGAAGGGCTTGCGCTATACCGCCGCAGGCCAACGGACTTGGTTATCACCGACATTGCCATGTCCGAACTGAATGGGCTGGACCTAATCTTGGAACTGACGCGGTACTGTCTCGACGCCAAGGTGATTGCGATTTCAGGCATAGGAGATGACAAGAATGTTTTGGATGTCGCGAAACTCCTCGGCGCACGGCGGACCATTCATAGATCAACCGACAATCTTCACTTTCCTTACTCAGCACGTTGACCTCCAGAGCACACAGACATTAATGCCGCATTTCGATCATTTTCGAAAGGAGTTATGCATGAAGAGCTTAAAGACGATGGACGTTTTTTCACGGTAATTTATCTTCGTTTTTCCATATCCCCAGTGAAAGGGAATGGGTTGACTGCGAGCAATTGTCGATCTGAGCAAGAATGTTCGGATACCTGTTTCAAGACGTCACGGATACAGATCCTCGGATGTGTGGCACATCTTGTCGTGATATGCCGTTCACGAGGACCTTGTGAAGGTGTCACGATTATTTGTCATGCACACGCTCCCGCCTTCCTAACAAAGGATGGAGCGGCTTAGAGAAGCTCGTGACAGCGGCCACAGTTCAGCGTTCCGCTTCCTCTTGAGTTTCTTCATTTCGTCGGACGAATAGACAACAACTGCTCCTGATTCGTTTCGTTCACTTTTGCTTCAATACGATCGCCTTGGCCAATGGATCCGATCCGTTGCGTGTTTGCATCGGCATGTAACCGCACTTCCCTACCGTCAGACCTTTGGATCAAATAATTATTGCCTTCCACGCGTATCACTTTGCCCTCGATGTCGATGCCCTGTTGTATCTCTCTACACCTCATCACTCCTACTTCGCGTTCGACGTTCTTGTCAGTACATGATTGCGTGTCCTCGACGCCAGTGGACAGACCGAATTCCTCAGCTGCCCCCGTTACATTCGATAGACCTAACCCCAGCACGAAAGCACACGAGACGCCGACAATTTTAGGAGAAGATATCATGGGAACCTCCCTGTTAAGTGCATAAGCCATGCAGACCGACAAAGATATTTTACGCTTCCGGGAGAATTATGGACCTGCGGATTTCCCGAGTTCTTTGGTGATGAGCCCGAAATGGAACCCAGTTTCCTAGGTTAGTCCTTCTGAGGCCTCTACTGTCCGCCGAAGAAGTTTGAGCACGCGGTGGCGCCCGTCAGTACCGCGACCATACAGGTTTTTCAGCCGGCAGAAGGCGATGACTTTGAGGGAGTGAAGAGAGCGAGAAAGAACAACCGGCCAACACGTGTCCTAAAGATCATCTCGATACCTTCCGTCGGAACAACGAATTAAGATTGAGATTGCTTGAGGAGTCGGTGATGGAAGCTGCTGCTTGAAGCTGCGCAGGTCCCGCCGATTCGGCTGTAAAATCTGCGGGGATCAGTGGGGTCTCTGGTGCTTAATGAGGGGCTCATGCCTCGAGGAGGTCGCGTTCGCTAATTTTCTTCCGTTGATCACGGGCCGACTACAGTGGGTTTTCTCAGGACCCAGATGAGCAAGCTTTGCGCTAGATTGGATTTGCGCACAGCTGTGCGAGTTGCCGCTGTGCTGCCGGCTGTACGTGGGTAAAGGCCAGTCCGAATTCCTGCGCGTGACTCCAGCGAACCATAGCCCCTTCAATGGCAACCGGGTGGACGTCATTCTGGGGAAAGATCCAACACACGAGCTCCGCTCCGACTGGGACGAGGATCGAACTCGTGACACGACAACCCCCGGGGGAGAGGTCGCGGAGCTGTCCCTCACCGGCCATTTTCTGGCTCTTCGAGGAAAATTGGCTGCGGCCTTGGATGGCCACACGCACATGTTGACGCATGACCATCGAGTTTTGCCGCGCCATCATGGGTTGACTAGCTGAGACGACTGGATTGGTGCGTTGCGCTGAGGTGACCTCTCGAGGCGTACTCCTGGCAATCCGGTGACTTCCGGTAGACTGAGTGAGCGCTTGCCGGGTCTGCTCGAGCAAAGAGAGACTACGACGCCTGAGCTGGCCGTATATCGTGAACAGGTCTCCAACTCGGAACTGACGGACCAAGAGGCTTTGGGTCACAGGGCCTCGTCCTCCGGCGCACAGATTTTTGATCCGGGGCACCACGTCGCGGAACCCGGGGTCCTCTTGTCGAACCCAGCCATAGGCCTCCAGCGCTTCCGCAGTATGGCCAAGCGATTCCAAGGTCTCTCCCAATAAATACAGGAGGTGCAGGTTTTCATTGGATGAGAAGGTCGAAGACTCGAGGGCTAGGCGGAAGGCCTCGACGGCCTCTTCCTTGCAGCCCATGGCGCGGAAGCACAGCGCCAGCTGCGCCTGGGCTTTTCCGGCATACTGCGGGTCACAGGCTGCGTGTTGAAAATCGTCGACCGCCTCGTCATACATGTTTGCGTGCTTCAGCACTCGCCCGCGTTCATACAGTTCGCCTGCCGACATCCGTGCCATTGCGGGATCCTCCCGTTTGTGCGCTGTCCAGAGCCGATTTGCGTCATAGAGGAGCAAAAATAGGACCCTGCGGCACATCCATGTCGGACCCTGAAAATCAAACACTTGTGCGCGCTGGGTGGGAGGGGAGCCAACCCGGCTGCCCGGAAAGGTGCAGCTGATAGGTTCGGCCCCTCACACTCCGGGGGCACGGCGGTTTAGGATGGGGAAGCCGGAACCTGAGCGCAGAAGACGAAGCCTTGACGAAGGGTTTCCGATGATCTCCGGTCAAGGTGGCATCGGGGTCAGCGAATACGCCTCCCTGCGATGCCTCCATCTTGCCAGTAGCCGGTGGGACTTGTTCAATGCTAGGATCCGCCAGTCACTCACCCGGGGTGGTGAACCGATGTAAGGGAGCAGGCCATCCGCCGAATGTATCGCTGGTCGCCGATTCTTTCAATGACGTGGAGATGTTGTGATATTCATGGTCAGCGTGAAAAGGTAACTGTATGAAAATGTTTCAGGTGCGACAAAGCATTCATTACGAATTGACGGTCAGTGCAGGCACGGAGCAGGAAGCGATTCTGAAAGTCGGAGGTATCCCCTTGACGCAATGGGATCTCGATAGTACCGAGATCACGGCCGAGTTACTCGACGAAACGGAGGAAATAGACGATTACTGAAGTCCAAGTCCTTTCTGGCCTCTACGATATGGCGCCTCCTCTTACCGGCTCTGGTCTCCTCTGATTCTGAATCGCCCGAGGCACCTTGGGCACCCATCTCTCTCTGATCGTCGGGATCAGAGCCAGCGTGTGCTGGGGCAAAGAAAGGATGATGAGGTCGAACCACCTCTACGGCACGAGGATATTAGGTAGACATTACAGCAGGGTATAAAACGCGCAAATCAGCTTCTATCATGGCAGGGGGATAGGGTTCAATTACGTCGGCGGGTCCACCGGGCCGGCCCATTCTCCATCGAGTGTATTGACCGGTACTGAGTCCGAGCCCTCAAAGCGAACGTACAGTTCTTGTTTATCCCACCACTCCCAGACTCTGCAGATCACGGCCTCCTTATCTTGGCGCCACCAATACCAGCCTTTTTTTGTTGGCTTCTCGCTCGTCCAGTTCATATCGGCGGCTCCAGCGGTCCGGCCCACTCGTATTTCTCGTAACAGTCAGAATCCAATGGAAAGGAAAATGGGTCGTCGGCATCGACCAGCTCGGCTCCAGGCCAGCGCTCTTCTATTCGGAGGATATTATAGGAATACACAGATTTATTACTCTCACTCTTCCACCTTGTCCAGTACCACCCCGGCACCATAGGTTTCCTGGTTATCCAAGTCAACGGCGTCATGTCCATCCCCCATAAACCCACCAGTTATTGGAGGAGTGATTGGCATTGACCGCGACATTGTAGCACGAGCGGTGTAAGTTCATCGAGGACTGTCTGGAAGAATAACGAGACTCGCATGGTGGTGGTTGCGTCTCGATCTGATTTCCCATATTCACTATTCCAACTCCTGAACACATCGGGCCGGTGTACACAATGGTCCTATAGCCCCTTGCGAGGGTCGTATTCTCACGCAATCTCACGTATGCTTATCTTGCCCGGATGTCTCTTCTAAGCGGAAAATTGCTGGTTCGATTCCAGCCTGGTGCACGATAGGGTTTCTCCATGCGCTGGATGCTCCGTCCCTTCGGTCTTGCGATTCTGGCATTGAGTTTGGTGTGTCTCTATGCGCTTGCTGGATTTTTTCTCGTTCCCTATCTCATTACAGCCTACGCGATCCCTGCTATTTCTGAAAAGCTGAAGCGCCCGGTCCTGGTCAAGGCAGTCGAGCTGAATCCCTTTGTGCTCTCGCTTCGATTGACAGGGTTCGAGATTCGAGAGTCGGATCAGTCCACCTTGCTGGGATTCGATGAGTTCTTCGTCAATCTTCAGGCGAGCTCTCTCATTCGTCGGATCTATGTGTTCGATGCAATTCGACTGACAATGCCCTATGTGTCCGCACGAATTTCTAAAGACGGCCGCATGAATCTGGCGGAGCTCGTGCCGCATGACGATGCGCCCCAACCGAATGCGCCGCAGCAGACTGAGAAGGATAAAGCCGGGATACCGGCGATCGAGATCGGCGAATTCGAAATCGCGCAAGGGGTTGTCGAATTTCGCGATGAATCAAAACCTAAGCCGTACATGCTCGATATTGTCCCGATCCATATTGTGCTCAAGAATTTCCATACTAAGCCGGGCGGCGACAACTTGTATGTCTTCACAGCAGAGTTGGGCAAGGGTGAAACTCTCTCCTGGGCCGGCAAGGTCTCGCTCGAACCGGTTCGATCCTCCGGTACGTTCTCTCTCTCCGGCGTGAAGTTGTCCACCCTCTGGCAATACCTCCATGACCGATTCCGCTTCGATGTGAGCGATGGGACGATCGCGGCCGACGCCAGCTATTCGCTGGATGCCGGTGTGACTCCCATGAAGCTTCAGGTTTCGAAGGCTAACGTTCAGATTGAGCAGCTTGCAGTTAAGGAGGATGGAGGCCTAGATCCGGTCATCACGATTCCGGAACTTAATGTGAATGGTGTCGACGTAGATCTCGTTACGCATGAGGTCACAGTCCGGAACATTGCAGTTGACCGTGCGTCATTTACAGCCTGGTTAAATCCCGATGGCACCGTAAATTATCAGCAGATGTTCGCCCCCGTGGATTCAGTCCCGCCCCAACCTGTTGCGGACAGCGCCACTCCTCCACCTAAAGAAGAGAAGCCCTGGGCGGTCTGGCTCAAGGAGATTACCCTAAAGGAGCATGCGATCGATTTTGAGGATCGCACCTTGCCGACTCCGGCTCATGTCGAGGTGCGAGCCTTGACCGTCAAGACCCGCGACGTGCGGATCCCGATCAAAGAGGCCCTGCCTATTGAGGTGGGAATGCAACTGAATGAAACCGGGCTGATTCACGCGGATGGTTCGATCCTGCCCAACCCATTCCAAGCAGACATCACCCTGGTGCTTAAGGACATCGCGATCAGACCGTTTCAGCCATACTTTGAAAAATTCGCGAGGATCGATGTCCAGTCCGGCGCCGTCAATCTGAATGGAGCGGTGCATCTTGCCACCGACCATCCCAACGGTCCACTCATGTCATACGAAGGCAATGTTGGCGTGGACGCATTAAGCGTGGCCGACCGTGATCAGGGTGACGAGGTGGCCTCGTTACACTCATTGTTCCTCAACGGTGTTCGTGTGACCGTCGATCCCACCACCGTTTCGATTCATGAGGTGGGTCTTCAGCAGCCGTTGGCGCATCTTGTGGTGCTTTCAGATGGCGGATTGAATCTCGGCAGGCTCGCCGTTCCCCCGCCGTCCTCGGCATCAACGGATGTGAAGCCGGAGCCTCAGAAAGCCAAGGGCCCCGCTGTTCCAGTAACGGTTGGGACGGTGAAACTCACCAAAGCAGCCCTGACGTTTCGCGATGAATCGGTGCAACCTCCTGTCCAAACAGGACTTTCTGCTCTGACCGGTACGATTAAGGGACTGTCGTCGAAGCAGCTTGCCAGGGCGGACGTTGACCTCACCGGTCGAGTGGGTAAAGCGGCGCCGCTCAAGATTTTCGGGACCATCAATCCCTTGAGCGAGAATGCGTTCACGGATCTGATCGTCACCCTTGGGGGCATGGATTTGGCTGTGGGAGGTCCCTACAGCGGCAAGTACGTGGGTTATGGACTATCCAAGGGTAAGCTCTCGCTCGATTTAAAGTACAAGGTCTCTCAAAAACGGCTTGAAGCAGAAAACAAAGTGTTGGTCGATCAATTGACATTCGGGCGGAAGGTCGATAGTCCGGATGCGACATCGCTGCCAGTTCCGTTGGTTGTAGCCCTCTTGAAAGATCGCAAGGGACGGATCGACATCGATTTACCCATTCGCGGCGATCTCAATGATCCCGACTTCAAGTACGGCAAGGCGGTCCTCTCAACGTTGCTCAATCTACTGACGAAAATTGTGGCGTCTCCGTTTTCGCTGATGGGAAAGCTTATTCCTGACGGTGGAGACGAAGAAAGTTTACAGTTCGTCGGGTTTCCTCCCGGCAGCACGACGGTGGCCAAGGAGGAGCTCAAAAAGCTCGAAGCATTGGCCAAAGGGCTGGAGGAACGGCCGAACCTCCGGTTGGACATCACAGGAACCGCGGACACGGTTCGCGATCGACAGGCACTCAATCGTATGAAACTCCAGGCGATCGTACAGGCCAAGTGGCAGCGCGAGCACGTGAAGCCAGCCGCGAAAGGAGAGCCGATACCAGCCGGTGACGAGCAGCGGTTGATCCAACAACTCTACGAAGCACACCAGAAGAACACGATCCCATCCGCCGCGCCACCTACAGTTGATCCATCTGCTAAACCGTTGACGTATGAAGAGCAGAAACAGGTGTTGATAGCCGATATGCCCTTGGATGAAGAGGCACTTCGCGGCTTGGCCCTTCAGCGTGCCGAACAGGTTCGTGAACAATTGACCGGTGAGGGCAAACTGGCCGATGAACAGGTCAATCTGCTAGACGTCGAATTGAACGCATCAGATCATGACCAGATTCGAAGTAGGCTGGCCATTGAAGCGGCGCCTTGAGGAGTAGAAGCTGAGTCCAGTTTCCCCTCTTGAAGTATCAGAGGCGGCGCAGTATCGTAGAGCGATCAACGCATGGGGATCCCCATTACCACTGATTTATAGAACGGAGGGCAACATGGCAGTACGATTGGGAGATGAGGCACCGAATTTCACCGCGGAGACGACAGAAGGGACCGTCAACTTCCACGAATGGTTGGGTGGGGGATGGGGGATTCTTTTCTCGCACCCGAAGGACTATACCCCGGTTTGTACCACGGAGTTAGGGACTGTCGCCAAGATTACGCCGGAGTTCAAGAAGCGAGGCGTCAAGGTTATCGCTGTCAGTGTCGATCCGCTGGATTCGCATAAAGGTTGGATCAACGATATCAATGAGACGCAAAAGACGACGATGAACTATCCGATCATCGCCGATCCTGATAAGAAGGTCGCGACCCTGTATGACATGATTCACCCGAATGCCATCGATAATATGACGGTCCGTTCCGTATTCATCATCGGGCCGGACAAGAAGGTAAAGTTGACATTGACCTATCCTGCTTCATGTGGCCGGAACTTCGATGAATTATTGAGGGTCGTCGACTCTCTTCAATTGACTTCGAAGTTCAAGGTCGCGACACCGGCAAATTGGAAGGATGGCGAAGATTGCATCATCACCCCGGCGGTGAATGACGCTGAAGCCAAGACACTCTTCCCCAAGGGCTTCAAGGCCGTCAAGCCCTACTTGCGCTATACCCCGCAACCGAATAAGTAACGAACGGTTTGACCGCTGAGGGCGGGAGAAGCTTTGAGCTTCTCCCGCCTTTCGCGTTTCAAGCATCCTGCTGTCGGTTCTCTCTAGATCCAAACATGCTTGCTTAATCGGGGGTAGTGAGTCATTCGTTTCATTCCTTTGGGGTCCAGCCAAAGACGATCACCGCCATACCAAACAAGGCAATTCCGGCTCCAGTCCAGTCAAAGATGGAGAGCTTCTCGCCGTCCACGACCCTCAGCCAGACGAGGGCCGTTGCCACATATACACCGCCATAGGCAGCATAGACGCGTCCGCTGGCGGCGGGGTGGAGAGTAAGGAGCCAGACAAAGGCGGCGAGGCTGAGCGCTGCTGGAATCAAGAGCCAGATTGATCCGTCCTTGCGAAGCCAGAGGTACGGGAGAAAGCAGCCAATGATCTCAGCAAGGGCTGTGAGAACGAAGAGCCCAGCGGTCTGAATCAAGATCATAGGTACGTCCTCCTTCTTGTCGGCGATAACGTCTCATCATGTACAACAAGAATCAAGTTCGAAGGTGCGGGTAAGCGATTGACTATTTATAAGACACTGTGGTCCGCCTGCTTCTATACGAGCAGCAGGCCGGCTGACCGAACCTTTTTCCAGGAGGTCGTACCAAGGAAGTTTTCAAACTCCTGACTGGTCCCTGGAAATGTGGTTTTTGTTTCCCGGAGTAGTGGGTAGGGATTCGATGCATTGCATTGCGGTGTAGATTGTCGAATCAGATTATCAAGCCACTGCGCCTGTGGATCTGCGAGTGTGACGGACCGATCACTGGAGTGCCCTGGCAGAATGAGCCGCGTCCTTTTCCCGATAGGCTCACAGACTGGTCGTCCGCCGAGCCATACGAACCGCCGTTCTGCTCGAGGATCATCTCCCACAATACGGCCCTTGAGGAGACGACGTATCCACGTGGGAGAGACCCGAGGGCTTGGTACGGAATGGTCGAACCATTGGCGGACGTCGAGTGTGAGTCCTCGACCTTCAAGGAAATTCAGCATCGACCGTCGGAGGCCCTCGCCGAGCCAATCCGGTGTTGTGCCACGTCGATCTTCGTGCTGGAGATCATTCTCCGCAAAGCCCTGAAACGCTGGTCCGAGGATGCGCAATCCATGGGCAGCCGGTTGGAGTCCGATCGGGCTATGGGCTGTGGTGGTGAAGCGATGCCAGAAGGCGGATTGAATCAGATCTGCCGCGAACAATTGCCGAACCCGTTCCAGTGAGTCAACGGTTTCTTGCACCGTCTCAGAGGGGCAGCCATACATAAGATATGCATGGATCAGAATGCCTGCATCTTTGAACGCTGCTGCCACAAGCGCAGTTTTGTCGACGGTAATCCCTTTCTTGATCTTCTCCAACAGACGGTCCGATGCCGCTTCGAGTCCCGCAGTGATGGCGATGCAACCGGAGGCGGCTAGGAGACGGCACAGGTTCGGCGAGAACGCCTCTTCAAATCGGATATTGCCCCACCATGAGATGGAGATACCACGTTCCAGCAGGGCTAAGGCCAGTGATTTTAGTGCGGCAGGAGGGGCGGCCTCATCGACAAAGTGAAACCCGCGATGACCCGTTTCAGTGATCAGTTGCTCAATCTGTTGGATGAGCCGATCGGTCGGGGTCATCTCGTAGCGGCTGATGTAGTTGAGTCCGACATCGCAAAACGTGCACTGCTTCCAATAACAGCCGTGGGCGACCGTGAGTTTGTTCCAGTGGCCCTCCGACCAGAGACGATGCATCGGGTTTGTGCTGTCCAAGATTGTGAGATAGCGCTCCAAAGTCAGACCGTCATAGGTCGGACAGCCGACCTCGTTCATGCCGAACTCCCGATCGTTCGTATCATTCGCAAAGACCACTCGATCTTTGTCCCGATAGAAGCTTCGGCAAAGTCCTGTTCGCGCCCTGCTCCCTTCCAGATGTTCGATCAATGAAAGCAGAGGCCGTTCCCCGTCGTCGAGGGTGAGGTAATCGAGATAGTCAAACACGCGGGGGTCCGACAGACGGCGAAGCTCCGTATTGGCATACCCGCCGCCCAGGGCGATTGCGACGTCCGGTCGTTGGCTCTTGATTGAATGGGCAATCCTAAACGCCCCATAGAGGTTGCCGGGAAAGGGCACTGTGAGCGCGATGAGGGATGGGTTAACGCGATCGAGATGCTCCTGCAAGGACTCGAGCATGAATTGGTCTGTCAAGGTCGGAGGGGCAGCTATCGCGTCGATGATGGTGTCAAAAGAGGAAGCTGCTCGAGCGATGTGTTCGGCATAGCGACTCAGAGAAAAATGGGGGGATACGGTCGCTTGAATCAGATCAGCCAGGTCTTCAAGATAGAGTGTTGCGAAGCGTTTCGCACGGTCCTGATCGGACAATGCACGTAACGATGCGGCTCGCCCTTTTAGGCTGGCAAACCGAGGGCCTTGGGGAAGAAATCCAGGACGGGCGAGGAGCAAAGCTAGTGAAGGATTGCGTCCCTGGAGAAACTCAATGACTGGGTTGATGGTCTGTAGATAGGCCGCCTCGATCGCGAGCATCTGTTTCGCTTCACCCGGCAACTCAACTTGGCCATTGCGAATCTGCTCAAACACGGCCTGGAGCCCGGATCGACAAAAAGTCCGGAGCACCATTTCGATGCCGAGGTCGGCTTGGGAGGCTTCAATTCCGCGAGCACGGAGAAACCCTGTGAGATAGGCGGTGGATGGGTAGGGAGTATTCAGTTGAGTGAGCGGAGGGATGAGCAGCAGAACGCGTGGGCCAGCCATGGGCTCGACATACCATACTGCTCGGGCAGAATGCTACGTGACATACCTTCTGTGGGCTGGTTCAATTCTTGAGTGGAGGGGTGGGCTATTTCTTGATATCCAAGGTGGTGCCCAGGATCTCATCAGCAGTCTTTATGGTTTGAATATTGGCTTCAAACCCCCGCTGACCGATAATCTGATTGATGGCTTCCTCAGCGAGATCGACGTTTGAGAATTCCAACTGAGCGGGGCCATAGCCTGTGTTGTTCAGAATCGTAGGGCCGGCCGTCTCATCCTTCTGAATCGCCGAGCGGACGCCACCGGATTCCACTGTGACAAACTCCGTTCGAGATTTCTTAAATCCATCGGTATTGACGTTGGCCAAGTTGTGGGCAGTGACGGCGACCTGTGTTGAAAATGTGGTGAGGCCGGAGAGGCCGGAGAGGGCGGATTGAATGGCACCGATCACCAGGCACCTCCAGGAGGTCTGTTGTCAGGCTGCGATTCCGAGGACTCTGAGGTAGAGCCTGTTTTACCCAATCGACAGACATATCGGTCGATTGACGAGGGAACTTAATTCCCGATTACTTCATGGGTTGGGAGACGAGTGTGCGAGAAGCGACCATAATGAACAGGACTGAAGAATGGTCTCTCCAGACCTTGGGGAATATGAATTGAGGAATTACCATAACCTGCCGATAGAGTAGAGCTGAAAGTCCTACGTACTCACTGGATCTGCCTCGTGGCCCAACCAACCTTTCCCTTTATAGATCTCAGAATCAGCTCGTACTTGATCGGCCAAGATCGATGGTGGCGGGAGACGCCGTGTCTTCATCAACAGTTCATCATCAAAGATGCATCGGAAATCGAAGCCAGGTATCTTTCGCTGACTCATTTGAATGTCATCCATAAACCAGAGAGAGGAAGGACGGTCCGTGATGTGCGGCATGTGGTGCGAGGAGATCTCGCTATCGAATCGGGCCTGAGACAGGTGTCCGCATGAGCCAGGCCCTCAGTCCCATCCCTGATCCTGCCCCCCAAAGGAGCCTGTCCTGGTTGCCTACTCGGGACGATACGTCTCTCATTTTCGAGTCATCCGGAGAAGCGATGTTTGTGACGGATCGATCAGGCGTCAGGAACACACCACATCTAGGCATCTCCCCATCATTGCCCTCACCGGGCATGCGTCGCCGGAGGACGAGCAGAAGTGCCGAAGAGCCGGAATGGATGACGTCGTCACGAAGCCGATGACGCTCCCGACCCTTCGTGCAAAACTGGAACACCTCCTCGCACGGCCTGACTTCCGTCATCGCTGAATCAATGCCCAAGCCGCCTGGCGAACGTGTGTTCTCCCTCGACGCGCAACTCATGAGCAAGAAACTTGACAGTCATTCATGTTAATAGATAGTGTTCGAGTGCGTCAGTACGGCATCGCAATACACCAACAACAGTCCGGCTGAATTCTTAGGAGACTAGACAAAGTGGTCGAGTCACGAACCCTTCTCTATAGCGATTTCAACTGTCCATTCTGCTACGCGCTGCACGAACGGTTGCACGAAGAGCACGTGCTCGATCGCTGTGAATGGCGCGGTGTACAGCATGCGTCGCATCTGCCTCGCCCCATGAAACCTTGGCAGGGAATGTTGGGCGCTGAATTGCGCCACGAAGTGACGGTCGTTCAGCGGCTGGCGCCGGGTCTGCCTATCACGCTTCCTCCGGGTAAGCCCAATACGAAACCGGCGATTGAACAGGCGGTGGCCTTGCTACAGCGTGATCGATCACAGGGGATGTCGTTTGTGCGTGAGACGTATCGAGCTTTCTGGTGTGACGGCAAGGATATCTCCGATCCGGACGTGCTCAGGCATCTGGTTGAGCAGGTAGGAGGCTCGCCTGAGGGAATGGATTCGACCGGTGCTGCGAGTCGCCAGGTCGCTCAAGAATGGGAATCGGCCTGGCACAGAACGGGCCAGGCCGGGGTTCCCCTCTTGGTTTCGCCGGAAGGCGACCTCCTCGTCGGCTGCGTGCCATTAGATCAAATTAGACAGTTCTTCGCATAGTAAACTTATGCCACGTCCAGATTCATCACGTAGTTCTGCAGCTCCCGCCGATGTTCTTCTTCCGTGTTCTTGAGGTTCTCAATGTCCTTGCGTAGTTTCTCCAGCTCGGTTTCCTGCTGGTCCAACTTTTTGACATAGCGATTATAGAGTTCGGAGTTTTGCTGGAGCCGCTGCATGTTCTCGCGGAGGCGGCCATGCTCTGCTGTGATCTCGGCGGTACGTTGGTCTAGCCGCATCCGCTGTGCGCGCACGTCATCCAGTTTGCTGCGCAGTTGCACCACGTGATGCAGGGCATCTTTCACCTTCTGGCTGACTTCCTTAGCTTGTTGGTAATAGACGATCTGGTCGATGCCGCTGTTCATCAAAACGAGAGACTCCTGAACGGGAAGCGTTTCTTTGATTCGGAGGGTCGTGCTCTTCCCCGCCTCGACGGCGACGCTGAATCGATAGAGATCCCGTGTGCGTTCTGTCGGCTCCTTGGGCTCGACCAAATTCCAATCCGCACGATAGGGCTGTTCGATCAGGACGGTCTTGGCCTTGGCATCACGGTTCTTCACATAGTAGGTCCGGTCTTCGATCATCCGGCGTGAGATGAGCATCGTGCCCTTCTTGAGTGAGACCGTCGCCAGCTCTTGTGTGCCGCCTTCGAGTGTGGGCTCCACCTCGGTCTTGAGATCGAGCGCATAGCTGATGAGCCGGTCCTGGCCTGGGGAGAGATCTTCGATGCGGGCGTCGCCCGCATAGGTGCCGCTGTCGAACAGTGTGATGGGCCCTTGCATGAGGTGCAGGGACGACGTATTTTTGAGCCGATACCCGTTGAGTGGATGTTTGGCATTGACGCGCTGATTGTACAGCGACACTTTGTGCCCCTGCAGCGTTTGGCCGATGATGGGAAGGAGCGCGCTCGTGTGTTTCGCGAGGGTCACGGGCTGGTCGATACGATATTCAAACAGCTCGCCCTTGTCTTCGGCCATGGCCAGAGAGGCGACGCCTTCTTCCAGGCTGCCGATCCCCATGTCGGAGGTGATGGCTTCTGCCGCGGCATTGGATCGACTCGGAGCAAAACCCTGTGCCAACTTGCCGAGCAAGCGCTCTTTCTTCATGTCGCTGCGGGCAGCGGGAGCGGAAGCCATCGGCTTGAGTTCGTCCATGGCATCGCCATAGGTCTGGGGTCTCAGATTGGCATAGAGCTCAGGCTGGACAATCGGACGTGGATTGTAGAGCGGTTGATACAGATCCATCGCGAAGGAAATGGGCCGTCCAGAGACAAGAGAGAGCTTCACGTTGTGCCAGTCCTGTGCGGTCTGATTCTCCACAATGGCCCAACCCTGCAGATAGGGCGCCTTGTCCTCGTCCAAGACGAGTCGATAGGTGGTTTTCCACACGGGGGTTTCCGTCAGATAGGCGACACGGGCCTGGCGGTTTCCGGTGCCGTCGAAGGTGATCGAGACCGTCTTCTTCTGGGCATCGTGATTCGTGGTGAGCACAGCCAGCGCCTGATGAAGTTCAGCATTCAAGGCGGAATTCATCAGTTTGATGCGTTGGATGTTCGCCAGCGGGAGCGAGCGGAACCCGTCTTCTGTCAGGAGTGTGACGTACTCCTGTTCCACAATACGGTGTTGCGAACCCTCACCGATGAATTCCGTTTTCTTTTCCACGCCCAACAATGTGCCGATAATGGGATTGGGGGCGGTGACTTCAATCGGTTCTCCTCGGACTTGAGTCAGAATCTGTCCCAGGGTCGGGTTGCCGTTCAGATTAATACCGAAACTGCCGAGTGTCTTGGTCACGGGATCGCGCGAACCATAGGTGACGGTCGAGACTTTGCCGCCGCCGAAGTCCTGCACGACCAAACTCTTCAGGATGTCATTGATCTGATTCGTATCCAGGCGCAGGTTAAGTTGTGCACGACTGTTGACTGTACCGTCATGCTGAAAGTATCCCACGCCGCTGGAATAGAGCGAGATTTTGGAGAGGGGAAGTGTGGCCCCTTCTTCCGCTAGAACAGGCCAAGGGGACAACAGGAATAATATGATGATCAATCGTCTCACCAGGGCGTGACCGGATCGAATCGACAGTGGACGCATAGAGGCCTCCATCGTAATGTGTGGCACCAGGCCGGGGCGGCCAAGGTGATTTGACTTACCCTTGTCATGTCGCCAAGGGACGAATCCTTTCAGCCTTCGCAGGAAGCTGAAAAAGTCCGCCAGCGGCGTTCTCGCATCGCTCAGAGGCTCAACGTACCGAAACGTACGCCTCGCCTCTTCGCTCGCTGCGGCCTTGCTGGACAGCCTTTTTGAGCTTCCTGCGTAGCGTGTTCATGTTGTTCAGGGCTGCAGACCAGTAAAATCCCACTAGAGAGAGTTGGCCAAGCCGCATCACTCATGGTACGGTTCAACGGACCGCTGTTGGCTCACAGAACTTTCCGCTCTATCACATCGTGGCTGACCAAGCCCCACATCTCTCCCCGGTGTCTCCAACCCCCGAGTCTCAACGAGAAGCTCTGCTGGCGACTGCCGAATTCCTGGCCAAGGTTCTGGACACGACTGTCAGAATTCCCGGCACACAGATCTATTTGGGGCTCGATCCGTTACTTGGCCTGATACCAGGAATCGGTGACATGCTGGCCAATCTCATCGGGACTGTCATCCTGATACTGGCCGCGAGGCTTCAAGTGCCGCGGATCGTCATTGCACGGATGAGCCTGAACCTCCTGATCAACGGAACCATCGGTACGGTTCCTATCCTCGGCGATCTGTTTTCAGTTTGGTTTCGAAGTCATGCGAGAAACGCGGTGTTGTTGCGAGAGGCTGCGACGAAGCCTCAGAGAAGCAGCCAAGGAGACTGGTTCTATGTGGCAGGCATCATCGGCGGGACTGTTGCGCTTCTGTTGCTCGCCATTACAGCAGTCCTATGGATCGTCGTGAAGCTGTGGGCCGCGATTGCCCTGTGAGCAGGGGATAGTATGATCAGTGGACTGACTCGGAGGCATCTCTTTCTTCTCGCCTTGTGTCCCTTGCCCCACGCCTGATTTCCCAGCGATTCGCGACTAATCGGCATGAATAATGCTCCCTGTAGGATCGGGAAAGCCATGTTCCACAGCCTTTTGCGCGTACCCGTTCAGGTATGGCAGGAAGAGCGGCGAGGAGCCCCTCTCCCATTGTCCGTGTGACAAGGCGAAGGAGATGCGGCTGAATGCGAGGCTGCAGTTCAGTAAAACCCCCAGGTGTATTTGTAGACATACAGCGAGGAGCTTTTTGGACCGAGCGTGGTGCAATTGGCTGTAGATCTCGCGGGGCAGCGAATAATCAATATCCGATTGGCTCCTAACCCGGCCCAGGTGGGATTGCAAGCCCTGACCTCATCTTGGTGCCCTGTCTGTAACGGTACGAGAATCGTGTATGAGTAAGTAATGGGAGGAACCGGTAATGACGACCTGGAATTCATGGTTGTTTTGGCCCAATAACGTGGCCGTTTCAGTATTGGCGTTGGCCATACTGGCGATGCTGTTTCTGTATGCAGCGCGCAAGCCAATGCATGGGGTCATCCGCTCGGTCTGTGAGCTGCTGTCCCAGTCCACACGGTTCATCGCCCGCTGGCTGTTTCTGTGCGCGGATAACTTGCGGGTGCGTAATCAGTCGGTGCTGCTAGCGCATGGGCAGGAAATCCAAGCGGTCGTGATCGACCGGGAATTCGAGCGAGTGAGCAATATGATCCGCAAGGATATGCAGGAGTTCCCCGCCTTGCAGCGAAAAATGATGGAGGAAGCAACCCGCATCGAAGATGATTACCACAAATGTGGAGAGGTTCCGCCGCCTCCCCCAGAATGGGTCAGCGCACTCAAATCAGTCGCGCAGATTAAATCGGGAGGTGATATTCCACGCAAGCTTCTCGAGGACATCAACAAGTCCATCCAGAAAATACATGACCAGACTGTCGCGGAATTCCGACGTTCCTATGAAGAGCGGCACAAGATTTTGAAAGCGATGCAGCCATCCTGGCGCTCTGTGGAAAAGCTGACAGGTGAAATGGAAAAGAAGATGCTCACGCTCCAGACCAACGCGAAGCAGATCGATGGCCATATGGAAAAGTTAGAGGCCATCAAAGCCAAGGACAACAAGACTGAACATGCTCTGACTGTGTCCGGGTTCGTTCAGTTGGCGATCTCCACGCTGGTTTTGGTGATTGCCTTGGGTGGTGCGTTTATCAACTACAAGCTGATCGCGCTGCCCATGTCGGAGATGGTCGGCGCCAGCGATTACATCAGCAACAACCTGAAGACTTCGGATGTGGCGGCGTTGGTGATCATTCTGATGGAAGCGTCGATGGGCCTGTTCCTGCTCGAATCGCTGCGCATCACGCAATTGTTTCCGAGGATTGCCAGTATGGATGATCGTATGCGTCACCGATTGATGCTCGCGTCGCTGATTTTTTTGATCATCCTGGCCGCGATCGAGTCCTCCCTCGCGCTGATGCGCGATATGCTGGTCGTCGACAAGGCGTCGCTGATGCACGACCTTGCCTCTACCGCTCCACCCGTGTCGAATGGTTTATTAACGAGCATACCGATGATCGGACAGATGATTATGGGATTCGTGCTTCCGTTCGCATTGGCGTTTGTGGCGATCCCGCTGGAAAATGCAATGCATTCGCTGCGTACCGTCATCGGCGTGTTTCTGGTGCAGGCTATGCGCGGCCTTGGTTTTGCGCTGAGGTTTGCCGGGGTGCTGTTCAAACGGTTCCCCAAAGTACTCGAACCGGCCTATGACATCCTGATTGTCATTCCGCTGATGATAGAACGCTGGGTGACAGGGATGCGTACGGGTCCGACGGGAAATACAGGCAATACAGATAATCCAGAAGATAAGGAACTTTCCAAACTCAGGAGAGCGGCATGAGTAAATATCTGACTCTCTTAGTCCTGTCATTCGGTATGTTACTAGTCAGCGCTTGCGGTGACAGCCGCATACACAACCATGGCGTGTATATGTTGGTGGATACCTCCGGTACCTATGATCAGGAGATGCATAAAGCAGCCAAGATTATCAATTACCTGCTGGCGACGCTGAACCCTGGGGATTCACTTGCTGTAGCCAAGGTGGAGACGCGTAGCTTCACTGAAAAAGATATCATCGCCAAGGTCACGTTTGACACGCGACCTTCGAAGGCTACCTCGCAAAAGCGCGCATTCAAAACCAATATTGCGGCGTTTGCCAAGGAAGTCAAGGGCAGTGCCTATACTGATATCACCGGCGGTCTGATCCAGGGTGCGGAATACCTGAACGAGACCAAGGCCGGCATCAAGACCATCGTGGTGTTCTCTGATATGCAGGAAGAATTGGGCAAAGGAACGATACGCGATTTCCCGATCAAGCTGAATGGTATCCGCATCGTGGCCTTGAACGTTACCAAGCTGGGCACGGACAACGCTGACCCCCGTCGATATCTCGACCGCCTGGCCCGCTGGGAGGCCAGCGTGCGGAAGGCCGGCGCCACCGAATGGGTCGTAGTGAACGACCTGGAGAACAATATGGAATCCATTTTGACCACTCGCTGAACCTCCGTGGTATTTCAAAGTCAGCCTGCATGATTCGCGAAGACTCTTACTGCACCCGCCGATATGAAAATCAGAACTCATTGCGGTATTATTTCTTCGCGCCAGGATCATACAAATGGCACTCGACCTCGCAAGCGCGGTGGCGACGCACCTGGACGCGAACGTGTTCTCCACTCCGTCAGGTAATATGCTGTTTCACGTTTTTCCCCTCGCAACCTCGTCTCTGAAGTCTGCGCCTCGTAGAATCCCCGCGAAGTGGGCTCATCCTCTTAGGAACTCGAGGCTGAGAGATCACGCCTCACCGCATCAATGTGGTTGCCTTCCTGAGGTACGAAGCTTTATAGTTTCCGCCCATTGGGTTAAATGAGAGCAAAGAGTCGTGGGTCTTTCAATAATATGCGGAGGGAGTTCATGAGCAGGATGCTGGTGTTGGTCGCGTTGTTCGGACTCATTACGTACTCTTCGACGGCTTGGGCGGGCCTCCCGGAGTCATCACCGATGGCACCGGTGCCGGCAGGGGAGTTCACCATGGGGAGTTCGACGGGCGATTCAGACGAACAACCTGAGCGCAAGGTGTATGTCGATGCATTTATGATGGACAAGTACGAAGTGACTGTAGAACAGTATGCGGCATTTTTGCAGGCGAAAGGGGTCGAGCCGCCTGCGGACTGGAAGATCATGAACCAGACTGCGCATCAGAAGCGCCCGGCTGCGAATATGGATTCGGTGGATGCGGCTCTGTACTGCAAATGGGTCGGCAAGCGCCTGCCGACAGAGGCGGAGTGGGAGAAGGCAGCGCGGGGAACGGATGGGCGCATGTATCCGTGGGGCAACGATGCGCCGACGCCTCTCCATGCGAACTTTGGGAAGACGGATTGGAACAACCATGGAGCATTGGCGCCGGTGGGATCGTTCGAACAGGGCAAGAGTCCCTATGGTCTCTATGACATGGCCGGGAATGTGTGGGAATGGGTCAGTGACTGGTACGACTTCCGTTATTACAAGAACGCCCCGTCGAAGAATCCGACAGGACCATCATCGGGCGGAACCAAAGTGATCCGTGGCGGGGCCTGGAACGGCAATGCGCGGGCTTTGCGCTCAGCGAATCGGAGCGTGATCTCGCCGACGGACCAGGGCCTCACCGGGTTCCGGTGCGCAAAAAATCCATAGAGCGAGCAGCAGTTGATGTCGTCCAAGGAGAGGGGGATTAGGCTCCCTCCCATGGTGCGCCCACTCCGTTATGAGTGTTTTGGTTGATGCCTGATATGAAAGCTCTAGTCCATCTTTTCAGGCCCGCCTTTTTCCGCTCGCCATGCCTGTCTCACTCAAGTTCCCTGCCTGGTTGTTTTTTTGAGGTGCGAGGCATTATAGTTTCCGCCCATTGGGCGCTGTAAGGACAGGGTTTGAAGGCTCGTTCAGTAGAATATTATTGTGGAGGCGGTGCATGAGAAGAATGTTGATGTTGGTCGCGGTACTTGGCCTCGCTGCGTACCCTGCGATGGCCGCGGTCACTGGTGAGAAGGGGCCCTGGGAGGTTGTTACGGGGCATCAACAGGGTTATGGGAAGACGGTATCGGCCCAATCGCAAGATCCGTCGATGGTGCTGGTGCCGGCAGGCGAGTTCACCATGGGGAGTCCGACGGGAGATGTGGACGAACGTCCGCCTCACCAAGTCTATCTGGATTCATTTTTGATCGATAAACATGAGGTGACGGTGGGGCAGTATGCAGAGTTTCTGCAACAGGCAGGGGGCAATGCTCCCTCAGACTGGAAGACGATGAATCAGCTTTCGCATAAGAAGCGACCGGTCTCGAATGTGGATTGGGCGGACGCGGCAGCATATTGTAAGTGGGCCGGCAAGCGCTTGCCGACAGAGGCGGAATGGGAGAAGGCGGCGCGAGGGACAGATGGCCGCCTCTATCCGTGGGGCAACGAGCCACCGACGACACGACATGCGAATTATGGGCAGTCGGGATCGATCAACAATGGGGCATTGGCGCCGGTGGGATCGTTCGAGGAGGGCAAGAGTCCGTATGGCGTCTATGACATGGCTGGGAATGTCTGGGAATGGGTCAGTGACTGGTATGACCATGACTATTACAAAGCCAGCCCGCAGAGGAATCCGGAAGGACCGCCGACGGGCGGATTCAAAGGGATTCGTGGCGGCTCGTGGAACAGCAGTCCAAGGGCATTGCGCTCCGCGGATCGGTACTGGGATCCACCGACGTTCCGAAGCCAATATTCACCCGGTTTCCGGTGCGTGAAGAAACCATCGTGAGGGGGAGGCTCCCGCGCATCCATGGCGGGTCCTGATTGAGTGGAACGGGGAGCCATAACCTACAGGGCCTTGCTGTCTCACTCTCTCCAGACTCCTAATCCTCCAGCCTCGTTCGAGTATCAACATAACAAGGTCCAGCCTATGTGTCGGTATGCGGGAGTAAGCATGACTCCTAGGGTCGTGTGGTCTGCTTGAAACTGAAAAAATACAGAATGTGTAAGGGAGTTCAACCTATCGCGCTTGCGACAACCCTCGCATGGCTCGTCGTGTTGATGTCGTTCTCCATTGTCCACAGCGCGGAATCTCTGACGATTTTGTCCATCGCAGCGGGAGGGCGCCATACCTGTGCTGTACTCAGTAATGGCACGATCCGTTGTTGGGGAAACAATAGCGATGGTCGGCTGGGAAATGGCAAGCTCGCGGAGGATTATGGAAGAACGGTGCAAGTGGCCAACATAAGTTCGGCTCGGCAGATTGCCGTGGGGCTGAATTTTTCCTGCGCGAGTCTGGCAGATGGAACCGTTCGTTGTTGGGGAGGCAATCAATACGGTCAACTCGGCAATGGAACAAGCAACAAGGCGATCATGCCCGTGACGGTCACAGACCTTCACTCTGCCACAGAGGTGGCGGCCGGATTCTTCCATGCATGCGCGCTGAGCCACGCGGGGTTGATTGCTTGTTGGGGTCGCAATGACCACGGTCAGTTAGGTAATGGGAATCAGATCGATTCCCTTATCCCGGTGCCGGTGAAGGGAGTGACTGCTGCCATGGCTCTGAGCGCTGGGCTCAGCCATACGTGCGCCCTCCTCAAAACCGGCACTGTGCGCTGTTGGGGGAGCAACCAATGGGGAGAATTGGGAAACGGGACAAAGACAGACTCACCTGTACCGGTCGATGTGGTTGGCTTGCAATCGGCGACGGCGGTTGGGACGGGGAACAGTTTTAGCTGTGCGGTGATTGTCAGTGGGAAGATTAAGTGCTGGGGCGACAATCGCCAAGGCCAACTGGGGAATGGAACCAGTAAGGAGGCCTTAGTCCCCGAAGAAGTCAAGGGCATCTCTTCCGCGACAACAGTTGACGGCGGGTCACTTCATGCCTGTGCGGTGTTACGACAGGGGACAGTCAATTGCTGGGGATTTAACCAAACGGGGCAACTTGGCTATAGCACCAGGGATGACACGACCCGACCAGTTCATGAACAGGGCATTTTCGTCCCCGATGAAGTTATTGGCTTACGCTCCGCCAGTGAGGTGACCACCGGGCTCATGCACAGCTGCGCGCTAGAAGGTAAGAGTGCTGTCAAATGCTGGGGGGGGAATACCAATGGAGGGTACTTTACGACGATGGTTGGTACCTCAACAACCATACCGATCGACATCAAAGTCGTTCCGTGATCATACAGTCGTCATCAATATGTCCAGCCGGATGAGGTTCACTCTTCACACATGTTTGTCGAGTTAAGCGAAGTCAAACAAACCAGACAGACTAAAAGCTTCCTGCCTGTACCACATCATCCAGGCTGTTGATGTCGAGCCAGTGACCTGCCGTATAGAGCACTCGGATTGGATACTGCCGTTTCAAGAGTTCCTGGAGCAGCTGGGGGATGCCGGCCTTGCGATTGCTTGGCTTGGCCAAGAGTTCCACGATGATATCGGTGATGTGCACAGCGGCAGTCGGGGAGACTTTGAGGAATCCCATCCAGACGCCGTGGATAGATTCTTTGGAGATGTTATTTCCCAAGTGCTTGAGGTAGATCTTGGCGTTAAAGGCTTTTCTCGTATTGGGAATGGTGCATTCGGTAAACCCACCGAGGCGGGCATAGCTGGTCTGCTCCTGCCAGTTGCTGTCGACGAATATCACGCAGTCATCCGTCTGCTGGCAGAGGGTTTGGGGAATGTATTTATTGAACAGCACGTCTCCGTAGGACACGATCGTACTCTGCACAGAACCTTTTCTGGATTGGAGGGCTTTCAGCAGGGAGTCCAGTTCTCCTGTTTCTGCAAAATCTTCGTTATCCACATAGGTCAGGTTGGGCAGATTGACGGCCTCTTTTTTGTATCCTCTAACCACCACGATGTCTTTGATTCCCACTGCATTATAGGCGTCGACAATATGGGAGAGGATCGGAGTGCCTTGGATGTTGACCATCGTTTTGGGCTGGTGTTCGGTGAGTTCGCCCAATTCATCGCCGCGGGAAGCGGCTAGCACGATCGCACGGGTATCTTCAGCGCCACGGGGCAGATACCGGTCTTCAGCTTCCTGGAGTTCTGCAGCATTTTGCAGACGGAAGATTTCGGAGACGGGCGCGACTTTGTCTTCAATGGAGAGCAGGTGCTCCTGTTCCTTGAGGGTTCGGACGGTTTTCTGCATGGCGGCCACGGCAGCCCGAAGCATGTGATTGGCCCATATCACCATTGAAAACCCATGCTGTCGGAACACATCAGTTGGCGTGGCGTAATATTTGGTGGGCACGATCACAACAGGGCATCGATTCCCCCATTCCTGTTTGAACGACAGGATCTCGTCTGGTACCGACAGGGCGCTGTGAATGAGAATGCCGTCTGCGCCTGCCTGATGATAAGCTTCGGCCCGACGCAGGGCTTCCGCGAGTCCCCAGCCGCAGATGAAGGCTTCGACTCTGGCAATGATGCAAAAGTCCGGATCGGTCTGGGCGTCTTTGCCTGCCTTGATCTTGCCGCAGAACTCCTGCATGTCCGCCATGGGTTGGGCGTCCCCCTTGATAAAACTATTCGTCTTGGGGAAGAGTTTGTCTTCAATGCACACTGCCGCGATGTGGCGCTGCTCAAGTTTGCGGACGAGCCGCTGCATGTTATTGAAGTTGCCGTACCCCGTGTCGCCATCGAGGAGAATCGGAATCGTGGCTGCATCGGACATAAATTCCAGGTTCTCCAGGACTTGGGTCCAGCTGGCTTCGTTGTTGTCACGGACGCCGAATTGAGCCGAGATGGAGAGGCCGCTGGCCCAAATACCTCGAAAGCCTGCTTCTTGAACGATTTTTGCGCTGAGGCCATTATGGGCTTCACAGATAAATTCCAGTTGTTCCGACAAGAGGAGTTTCTTAAATTGATGTGATGCACTCGTACCTGGTGTTGAACTCATGGATTCCTTTCCCGGTTCCCGCCGAAAAAATTCGAGACAGATACGGTTGCGGTGCGCTGGTTGGCCATAAAGAATACCGTTTTCCCTCAGAGAAATCACCCTGCTATTCAGAGGAGAAGAACTGATGGCTCAACGTGCAACTAATAGCTTGCGGGCGGGGTGGATTCTTGCGTGCTGACGGCTGCATCAGTCCTCGCTTCCGAAGCCTTCCCAAAAGTTCGGCAAGAAATAGTCCTCTACCCGGAAATCGCCCTGACTCCGTTGAACATTCGGCTCTTCCACTTACCGGAAACAGCTCATGTACCAACAATGCGAGATAGTGTTGAGTCTTGTATATTAGTGCCGAGGCGTGAAGGATGGCCCGGCCCGGCCCGGTCAACCCGATAATCCTACTTTTGATAACCGATGCGGTTATCACGGTGGATTATGGGAGAGGGGATGGGCATCCTGTGTGAACGGCACTCTAACGCTGGACAGAGGAGGGAGCATAACCTGGAGGGAAATATGTCAATCAAGCGAGTCGTTCCTCGAAAGCGGGTGCAAGAACGAGCGGGTAATCTCTTGAACAAGAAAGCTTCTGCAACGCGAGGGGAGCCGGGGGTGAGTCGGCAGCTGCAGGACCTGCGGGAGCAGGTTGATATTGTGTTACCCGAGATGACCGCGTGGATTGCGGCGCTGGAACATCTGTTGCTTGGGAAGCAGCTCTGTACGAGAAAGGACCTGATCGACGCGCGCCAGTTCGTGCGGATGCAAGAAGCGTAGACGGTGACCCCAGTGCCCCGGCTACTTGGTGATGATATGCATAGGTACGACCTGGCTGGGGGAGCCGCACCGTGACTGGTCGTAACAGGATTGCACGGTCACGTCCCACAGTCCTTCATGGTTGGCGCCCGCGTCCTTGCAGGAGATTTCCGTGATATGTGCGGGGACAAAGTGCACCTGTTTCTTGGCCTGGTTGTTCCGGTCGATGACCGTGAGCTGATATCCGGTCACGTTTGGGTCAGTCGTCTTATCCCACGTGATGCTGCAAGCTGGTCCCACGGTTGCCGGCTGCTGCTTCAGAGAGGTTGCACAGCCGCCACTCACTGGTAGCGAGATCATGAATAGAAGTGCGACATGTTTCGCGAAGATGACGGGATGTTTCATCAGTCACTTCCGGGACAGGGAATGAGTCCTGTGACTACGGTTACGGTTCATTCTGAGCCGAGGATCGATAGGCGAAATAGAGTGCGAGGCTTCCTATGAGAGCGATCAGCAGAGCTGCAACAAATCTGGTAGTAAAGCTGAGCGGTCCGATGTAGTGGTGGTACAAGAGGGGCAGGAGAATAGGGGAGATCACGGCGAGGGCGAGGCCTAGTATGTGGCGTGTGAGATAGATCGGTTCGCCTGGTTTACGCCCTGCGCGTTGCACGAGCACCCTCCAATTCTCAACACCTCTTTATAGAGGAGTGGTGTAAATTGTCCTTCACTGCACGTATTCTCCCCCTTCTCCTATTTCCCTTTCAAGGGTAGCCTGCTCGATCCTCGATTGCGCACGTCGAACGAGGACCGCTCTTCTAGCTTCTCCCTAGAGGGCGGGCTAGATGGTCTCCCACTGCGCGTAACTTTCTCACCCGCCCACCCACTGGCACGCCGAGACGTGCCACTAACCCGGGCGAGGGCTTTGTATTTGCTTCTCAGCCTCATGTCTTTTCGCCCAAGGGAGTCATCAGATTGTCCTTCACTGCGCGCATGGGACGAGTACGGTCTTATCGTGCGCGTTCTGCGAGCAAGAAGGATGGTCTGGTGACTCCCTATCCTTTCTTCTCAGACCGCGCGTTGCACGAACACAGGAGACATCTAGTCTGCCCTCTTTATTTCACCAGGAACGGCTTCGAGTTTTCTCCCGAGGCGGTGGTGACGGTGAGGAGGACCAGGCCCTTTTTCCCACCTTGTGGCACGACCGCCGTGATGCTGTCGTTGGTTTGTTTAAACTGTGCTGGGTGACCCGGTCCGAAGGAGACGCCTCGTAAGCAGGCGACCTCGCCGAACTTGGTTCCAGTGATGGTGATTTTGTCTCCGGCTTTTCCTTCGTCGGGCGTAAGCTTGTCGAGTGATGGTGCCTCACCGAAACAGGAGGGGGATTTTCCAGCGGTCTCCGCCGAGGCGAATTTCGACGCGGTCGCTTTTTGGGCGGGCGTGTTCGCGGGTACCTGGGGCTGCTTTTTTGCCTTCTTCCCCTGCTTCTCCTGCTTGACCGGTTCGGCGGCCCAGGTGGCGGCCGGGCTGATCGCCATCAGGCAGATTGCGAGCACTCCGATTGCGACGGTAATTCTTGAACCTGTTGCTGTATACATGGCCAGCCTCCGATCTCTTTGTAGCGGCTACAGATGTGTCATTGATCACCGGTCTTGAAGCCGGTTGGATCACTCTTCGATTGTCGAGATATCGCCAAGATCTTGTCCGAGCTCTTTCGCTTTGAGCACCCGCCGCATAATTTTGCCGGATCGTGTTTTGGGGAGTGAGGGCACGATGTCGATTTCCGACGGTACGGCGATCTTACCCAATTCCTGCAGCACCTGATCCTTAATCGACTGGATCAAGGCCGGACTTTCCGTTTCGCCCTGTTTCAAAATGATGAAGGCCTTGATGGACTCACCGACGAGCTTGTGCGGTTTACCGATCACCGCAGCTTCTGCTACGGCAGGGTGACTGACCAGCGCGCTTTCCAC
>DATNCR010000095.1:0-12662 GCA_035607135.1 Nitrospiraceae bacterium | reverse complement strand
ATGAGCACCGTCGATCTACCCAAAGAGCAAGAACTGGTTGAATACCGAGTGGAGCGCATCCTGGAGGAGGCCAATACCGACACCAGAATCGTCGTCTTGGTACGACAGGATGGTCTCCTCGATACATTTCCAATTTGGGTCGGAGCCGCAGAAGGTAACGCCATTAAGCTAGCCCTCGATACCATGATTACGCCTCGGCCAATGAGCCATGATCTGATCAAGAGTTTCGCCGAACATTTGAACATCACAATCCAACGCGTCGTCATTGGGGACGTCAAGAGTAGCACCTATTACGCCATGGTCCATGTTGCCAACAAAGGCGTCGAACGGACAATCGATGCCAGGCCTAGCGATGCCATTTCGTTGGCCCTCCGGGCTCCTTGCCCCATCTATATTACCCAAGATGTCTTGAAGCGGCGTAACACATCAAACCTCGACGCCTGGCTCGCAAAGCTAGAGTCGAAAAATGTCAGCGCACCAGAAGTACAGGAAACTTGATTCATTTGATCATGGGGGAGCGGGAGAGAACGATGTTGACCTATATGCAAAAACCTTTGGACGTGCACGAAAAGTGGTATCTGGTAAATGCGGAGGGGAAAACGTTGGGCCGGTTGGCAGCCCGAGTCGCTGGGATCTTGCGTGGCAAACACCGACCAACTTTTACCCCCCATGTGGACATGGGAGACCATATTGTGATTATCAATGCGGAGAAGATTCATCTGACCGGCAATAAAATGGCCACGAAACTCTATCGCCGCCATAGCGGATTTCCGGGCGGGCTGAAGACCGCGACGGCGCAGCATGTCTTCCGGAAGGATCCAACAGTGCTCATAACCAAAGCGATCGAAGGTATGCTTCCCAAGAACCCACTGGGAAACCATATGGCAAAGAAACTCCGCGTCTACGCCGGGCCCACGCATCCGCACCAGGCGCAAGGACCGGAACCGATTACCCTGTAATCATCACCGTGAGCGAAGAAGGAGACGTTGTAGCATGGCAGTCGCGACTCACTATGCAACTGGACGAAGAAAGTGTGCAATTGCCAGAGCCTGGGTCACCGGGAGGGCGGGCGACATTACGATCAACGATCAACCGATCGAGAAAGCCTTCCCACGCCTGACCTTGCGGCAAATTATTCAATTCCCGCTCGAAATCGGCGGTGTCGTCGGGCAATACTCGATCAAGGCCACGGTCCACGGTGGTGGACCGACCGGCCAAGCCGGCGCCTTACGTCATGCCATCGCTCGCGCATTGGTAGAGCTCAACCAACCCCTTCGTACCCCCTTGAAGAAGGAAGGCTTGCTGACACGCGACTCGCGCGTCAAAGAGCGGAAAAAATACGGACAGAAGGGCGCGAGAAAGCGATTCCAGTACTCAAAGCGATAGACATCGGAGCCACAGTCAGAAAAAGGGAAGGCTCCAAGCCTTCCCTTTTTTATGTCTGTGCGTACAGATCTGGTGGTACAGATGAAAAAAGTACGCATCGCCATTGCAGGGGCCAGTGGGTACGCCGGAGCGGAGCTCGTCCGCCTGGCAGCTCTCCATCCCTATTTTGAGCTTCAGACTGTGACATCGGAGAAGTCAGCAGGGACTCCCGTCGCAGCGGTCTTCCCAAGTCTGGCCGGCCTCGTGTCTCTCTCGTTTCAAGCACTTTCACCCGAAGCCTTAGCGGATAAGGCAGACGCAATCTTCTTGGCCCTTCCCCATACCAAATCATTGGCGCCCGTCTCCGCCTGCCTCCAAACCGGTAAGCTGGTGGTGGACCTCAGTGCTGATTATCGACTCAAGGACCCGGCGATCTATGAACAGTGGTATCACACACCGCACACCCATGCAGACTTACTCAAGGACGCGATTTACGGACTCCCCGAATTGCACCGAACTGCCATCGCCAAAGCAAAGTTGGTGGCATCGCCCGGCTGTTACCCGACTGCGGCTGTTCTGCAGTTGGCCCCGCTGTTCACGCAGGATCTCGTGCAACCACACACCATAGTCATCGATGCGAAATCCGGCATTTCTGGCGCGGGACGAAGCCCAGCACTCCCCTTTCATTTTCCTGAAGCCCATGAGTCCTTAGAGCCTTACAAGATCGGGCAGCACCGCCACACCCCTGAGATCGAACAAGAACTCGGCGGGTTACTTCAACGCCTATCTCAATCATCCGGGACGATTGCCATACAGCCGATCGTGACGTTCACCCCACACCTCGTACCCATGAATCGCGGCATCTTGAGTACCGCCTACTGCCGCTTGAAGAGTCCAATGACGCTGTCAGACCTACGCATGCTCTATCGAACCTACTACAAAGATGAGCGCTTCGTCAGAGTCCAGGACGACATCATGCCGAATCCTCGCTATATCAAGGGCACCAACTATTGCGACATCGGAGTCTACCTAGACCCCCGTGCCGGATCAGTGATTACGGTAGCCGCGCTGGACAATCTTGTGAAAGGCGCCGCAGGTCAGGCCATTCAGGCCATGAACCTCATGCTGGGCCTCCCCGAAGAGACAGGCTTGACCGCTCCCGCTGCCTATCCCTAATCCACAGTGCTTGAGCATGACGCCTCGTTCACGATTATGACCGAGAACACACCAACCGCATCACCACGACGCGGGATTACCGCACCGCAAGGGTTCCGCGCAGCCGGTATCCATTGCGGGATCAAAAAGCCGGGCCTGCTCGACCTTGCGCTCGTCGCCTCGGAACAGAGTGGTCCTATCGCTGGCGTCTTCACCCGCAATCAGGTCATCGCAGCACCGGTTATCGTCGATCGCCTGCATCTGCGCAAGGGAATCGGACGAGCCATCCTCATCAACAGTGGTAACGCGAACGCCTGCACCGGCGCCAAAGGATTGGCTGCCGCAAAGTTAACCGCAACATCGATTGCGCGACGCATGAACATCCCCTCACACCAGGTGTTCATTGGATCCACCGGCGTAATCGGTCGTGTGTTGCCGGTCAATCGAATCATAAAGGGAATACCACAGCTGCTCTCTCAGCTCAGCGACCACGGAGGCCTGGATGCTGCTCAGGCGATCATGACGACCGATCTGCACCCGAAATCCGTCGCACTTCAGGACACCATCGATGGTCGCTTGATCACAATTGGAGGTATGGCCAAGGGCTCAGGAATGATCCATCCCAACATGGCCACAATGCTGGCCTATTTCACCACAGACGCCTCGATCACGAAGAGCGCCCTTCAACAGGCTCTTAGATTCGCGGTCAATGAGTCGTTTAATTGCATATCAGTGGATGGAGACACGAGTACCAACGACACCGTCCTGAGTTTAGCTAACGGCTTCGCGAAGAACCGCACGATCAAAAATGGTACAGTCGCTTTCCGTCGGTTCCTACTGCTCCTGACCGAAGCCTGTCAGGCACTCGCGTTGGCCATTTGTCGCGACGGGGAGGGCGTGACCAAGGTCGTCAACATTGAGGTGATGGGAGCAACCACCGTAGCCCAGGCACGGCAGGTGGCCCAAACCATCGCGACCTCGAACTTGGTAAAGACCGCCCTGTTCGGCGAGGATGCCAATTGGGGTCGTGTGATGGCAGCAATTGGACGGGCGGGGGTCCCGATTACCCCTTCGAAGCTGAACGTATGGTTTGGCGGGGTTAAGATGGTACAACGAGGAGTGGGGCTTGGACTCGTTGCTGAACAACACATTGCAAAAGTCTTTCGGCGGAAAGAGTTTACGATCACCGTGGGGCTTGGGCAAGGGCATCACCGAGCCCATATGTGGACGACCGACCTGTCGTTCGATTATGTCCGCATTAACGCAAGCTATCGATCGTAGTGTATGCATCCATCAAGGTACCAGATTGACTTTTTGAAACAAAATGTGCGACATATTGGTCCGAAACTATGCTCCAGGCCATATGAGTCTTAAGGGCGTTGTTCGCTGTGTAATGGCACCCACCATCGACATGGCATCATAGGGATTACCATCCATAGAGAAGGAGACTGACATGAAGCGACTGGCAGCCTTTTCCACCATATTGACCCTAGGGGCTCCTGCGGTTGCCCTGGCGGAGGAACATAGTGGGGGATATCGAGGAATCGGAATGCTCTACTATATCTTCATGGCAGCGATCTTGATCTATGGCGTCAACGATGCCTTTGGCAGGAAAGCGATGTATGTGGCGGCACCGATTATTGTCGTTGCGTTCTATTTCCTGCTGCCCGACAACTAACCTCTGACAACAGAGTGCTACAGAAGAGAGCGGGCCGAATTATTCTCCCCAGCGGACGTCTGTTTGACTTCAATCTACCGAGCCGGTTTCTGGAACCACTGAGAATTGGGGAGCACTTTCGCAGACGAAATCCTTCGTCGTGAAACAGCTCCTTCAATTCCTGATGGCGCACGTTTGCTGAGGATGCAACGTGATACAGCCGCGCTATTATTTCACGTTTGTCCAATCTGGGAACGCCAGCATCAGCGGTGAGCCCTAAAGAAGTGAGACAGGACATGATGCGGTGGTGAAATGGAGTGCGCGTCAGCTGGAAGGAGCGAGAGATTAGGGTGGGAGAAGCGCGCACCTACCGAGGACAGCATAGGTACGGCGGAGATCTTGGTGGGACTTTAGGCTTCCCAGTCAAGCTGGGCTTGCACACCATCCCAACGCTCGACCCCCTCATGAACCATATTCCCTCGGGGCGTTAAGCTCCTCCCACACGGATACGATATTCTTTCAATATGGATCAGTCAAGGATCGACACATTAACGAGATGTTTATAAAAGTTGGCCAGGATCTCTCACGCCAGCTAGGAGTCTGCGCGAGTCATCCTTCGGTGCGAGGCGAAGGAGATGGCGAGATGCCGGGCCTTAGGCTCGAAAAGACCGGAGGCGTATTCCAAAATGTGGTGGGATTTTTCAGGACCAGCACAGCGCAGATGTCATCAGACTGTCTGCCGCAGCAGAAAGGAATGGCTCGGTCTGACTCCTATGCATGACCGCTGTCTTCGGTCTCTTCGTATTCATCGATGAGCTGCTCAAGTTCATCCAATTCGGCTGGTCGCACATTCCGAAACGAGACTCCAAACATGTCCTCTCCGACCCACTGCACGCGCGCATCTTCGATGGAGACTAGTTCCTCCGCGCCGGGAATGACCAATCGCACACGGATCACCTTGCCGGGATACACTTCAAGATCACAATCGAACCTGGCGCCCCCGATTGAAAGGTCGAGGGTGACCGCTTCACTCTCATGCGAGTTGCCTAACAGAAACCCCTGTAGCTGTGCCGGCACCCGGCGATGTGCTCGTCGATCCATGTAACTCGCACCGTTCTTGTTCCCATACGGTTCAGGAATGATGCTGAACGCGTGATCGTTCACATTGTGGGTTATACCGACCGTAGGGTAGAACACTTCCTTACCGGAGCTTGAGGAGCTTGCCGTCGAGTCTGGTATCCACCAGGAACTTTTCGAAATTCTTATTGTACAGTTCGTTGAGCAATTCCTGAGCATCCTCTGGATCGAACCAGAAGACCTGGTTGACTCCAGTACTGGTGAGAGTCTCATGGACTTGACTACCATCAGCGTGATTCTTCACTTGAACCGCCAACCGACTTCTCGCGTTAAGGGTCGTCTGTCCGATACCACTCTGGGCATCGACAACCCCATCAATAAGTTGGCCGGCAATGGTTACATCTGCCCCAGTTGCCTCATTGCCTTTGGTAAGGCTCACGTTCCAGCCTCTACTTTTGAGATAGTCCGAGAAAGCCTGTGCGGTGGTCTCGCCGAGAGAGCCGCTGGAAAGGCTGAAATAACTCTCCCCGCCCCATAGATGATGTCTGGTGCCGAGACGTGATCGGTCGCTGCGATGGTCTTCAAAAGGCAGAATTGCGACGGTGGCTGAACTCAACGCGACGATCTTCTCATCGGTCCCCTTCGCGATGGGGATCTTCAGATCAATGCGCTCTCCCTTGCCTGCACAGCCAGTCGCTATGATGAACCCAAGGAGCCCGATTGCTACACTATGATAGTGCTTCACAGATGCCTCCTTCGTGTCGCCATCGTCTTACATAAGTGGCAGGATTCGGTTGAAACACGCATGACGTCTTATTTCGTCACGAAATGTGCCCGCCGATTCTGTTGATAACAGTCTTCGGTCGCCTGCTTGCAGAAGGGCCTCGTTTCTCCGTAGCTCGTAATTTGGAGTTGCGAGGACTGGATGCCCAGGTCTTGGAGATACGTTTTGGCAGCGCGCGCCCTCCTCTCACCCAGGACGAGATTGTATGCCACGGTGCCTCGCTCATCACAATGGCCTTCGATCAGCACGGTCTTATTCCCATTGGCGCGAAGCCATCCGGCATTAGCGTCTAATACCGGTATGCCATCCCTGCGAATTTGAAACCGGTCGTAATCGAAAAACACGTCGCTCAATGCGGTGCCGCCGGGAGTGGCGCTAGGCGCGAGCGAGAGATTGGATGGTTGGTTGCCTCCCTGCCGCTCGAATGAGCGTTCCATCGGTATCGTCTTAATCGCATCCGGCAGGATCTCCTCACTTTTGCCCTTACCTCCCTGTGAGGAGACATCCCCGGACGAGGAGGAAACATTCTTACCAGCACAACCCGCTAACAGAAGCATAAGGCTCAGACTCAGATACAGGCTGATGACTCTTCGATCCATGGGAAAGCCTCCTCAGTGTCGTAATCGTTGATCGTGCGATTTCGCCAGATCAGGGTAGTTTGGCTCTATGACCTTGGTCCAATCCATTCTCTGCACAGGGTACGATGCCAGATTGTCACGCTTACTTATAAGGAATCAACGGATGCCCGTCAACCCAAGATCTTTGCTCCTTGCACATAACAGTGTATGAACGAACAGATCCTCTCAGAACCGGAAGTTGCATCCATCTTCGGCTTTCGCTAAGGTGCGGCTCATGACCCATTCCCTCGCGCGTTCACTCGTCCTTGCTGGCGCGAGCGGTCTTTTCATCTCACTGAGCTTCCCGAAATCCGATCTCGGACTGTTGGCCTGGATTGCTCTCATACCATTGCATTGGGCGTTGGACGGCAAGACCAAATCGCAAGCATTTTGGATCGGCTGGTTATCCGGTACGATTGCCTTCTCCGGCATGATGGCCTGGGTGGTGACCGCCATGAATACCTACGGCAAGGTCCCGCTCGTGATCAGCTACGGACTGATGTTGCTGCTCACAGCCTATCTCGGCCTCTATGTTGCCCTGTATTCTGCGGGGGTTGTGTGGTTTCGAACTCTGATCCCTCGCTATGGTCTCTTTGCGGTACCCTGCTTATGGGTGACCCTCGAACTGATTCGAACGTATGTGCTGAGCGGATTGCCCTGGGGCCTCCTCGGCTATTCTCAATATCGCCAGATTGAGTTGATTCAGATTGCGGATCACATGGGAGTCTATGGGGTGTCGTTCCTCATTGTGCTCGTGAATGTCGCGGTGGCTGAATTCCTGTCCTGGCTGATGCCACTACGCCGGGGATTCCTTCCTGCAAAGCTTCCCTGGGAGCTCGCCGCGATAACGACATTGCTCGTGTCGCTTTCATGGGAATATGGTCTTGGGGTGCTCTCTGGAGCGCCGTTCACAGGTATTCCCCGGTCGTCCATCAGTGTGGGAGTGGTACAGCCAAATGTCGATCAGGCGGTAAAATGGGATAATGCCTATCGAGAGGAAACCCTCGCACGTTTTGACCGGCTGACCGAGAAGCTCGGCCGTACCACCGACTTGGTGATCTGGCCGGAAGCGGCAACCCCGTTTGTCTTTGAACGTGAGCCCATCTATCAGCTGCAACTCATTGCAATGGCGAATCGAGCCCAGACACCAATCTTGTTTGGGAGCCCCGCCATACGTTTCTATCCGGATCAGCGGCCCTATCTGTTGAATAGTGCGTACCTCCTCTCGCCCGACGGCCAATTGCTGGGGCGCTACGACAAACAACATCTGGTGCCGTTCGGAGAATATATTCCATTCAAATCCTCGTTCTTATCTTTCCTGGACAAATTAGTCGAAGGGATCGGCGATTTCGAGGCGGGACCCGGTCCGACGGTTCTGACCCTGACGCCAAAGCCTCAGGCTGCGACCGCAGGGATACCGGGGACCACCTCTCGATCGGTACGATTTGGAGCGGCCATCTGTTATGAAGTGATCTTTCCGAATCTGGTGCGGCAATTTGCCGCGAATGGGGCGGAGTTCTTGGTCACCGTGACGAACGATGCCTGGTTTGGTCACTCGTCGGCAGCCTCGCAACATTTTGCGATGGTGGTGTTTCGTTCGGTCGAAAATCATCTGGCCTTTGCTCGCTCAGCCAACACCGGCATTTCCGGGTTCATTGATCCGTTCGGACGTATCGTCGAGGCGACGCCGATCTTCACAGAACAGGCCGTCAAGGGGACAATGCAGGTCTGGCGCCCAGATACGTTTTACAGTCGGCACGGCGATGTGTTTGCTTATGGCTGTGTTATAATCTGCGCGCTTTTGATCCTGTTTGGCTCCTTCCGCACCAAGGGATCTGAGCCCGACGCAGTGCCGGTATAACCAGAAAGGATCGCTCCATGTTAGATGAAGTCAAGAATCGCGTGCGGGCCGTCGAGCAGTTGGTATCGGAACTCCGGGGGCATCTTTGACTTCGCTCGCATGACAGCAGAGCTGGCACATCTGGAACAGCAGACGTCGCAGCCTGATTTTTGGAGTCACGCGCAGAAAGCCGCCAAAATCAGCAGGAAGAAGTCCACGATTGAGCGCGATCTCCAGCATTGGCGTGACATCGATGAGAAGACAAACGATTTGGGCGCGTTGCTCGAATTGGCAGAGGAAAGCGGCGACGCCGCGCTCGCGAAGGAATTGACGTTCGAGCTGGATCAATTTGAGTCGAAGCTCACCACCCTGCGGCTTGAACTTCTGCTCTCGGGCGAACTAGACCCCAACAATGCAATTGTGGCGATCCACCCCGGTGCCGGCGGGACGGAATCGCAGGACTGGGCGCAGATGCTGCTTCGCATGTACGTCCGGTGGGCCGAAAGCAAGAAATTCAAGGTCGAAACGTTGGATCTGCTCGCAGGAGAAGAAGCGGGGGTGAAGAGTGTGACACTGTCCGTGACAGGGGCCTATGCCTACGGCTATCTCAAGGCCGAAGCAGGCGTGCACCGACTGGTGCGCATTTCCCCCTTCGATGCGAACAAGCGGCGGCATACCTCTTTTGCCTCTGTATTCGTCTATCCTGAGGTCGATGAAGATATCGACCTCGTGATCGAAGATAAGGACCTCAAAATCGATACCTTTCGAGCAGGCGGCGCCGGCGGCCAGAATGTGAATAAAGTTGAGACGGCCATCCGAATGACGCATCTGCCGACCGGGATCGTGGTGCAATGTCAGAACGAACGGTCACAACTCCAAAATCGCAATGGCGCCATGAAGGTCTTGAAGGCGCGACTCTATGAACTCGAACTCAAAAAGAAAGAGGCAGAGTTCAATGCGATCGTGGGCGAGAAGAAGGATATTGCCTGGGGCAGTCAAATTCGATCATATGTATTCCAGCCATATCAAATGGTCAAAGATCATCGGACCGGTTACGAAGTGGGCCAGGTAACCAGCGTTATGGATGGCAATCTGGACGGGTTCATCGAGGCCTACCTCAAAATGAAACAGCGAGGAATGACGGCTCTGAGCTATCAACAGCCGGACACAGACGAGTTCGATAGTTAACGAGGAAGGACGACCCGTACGCGCGCACCATGTCGGACGAACTGAACGAACAGCAGCAGCAACGCATTAAGAAGCTCGACGCCCTGCGCGAAGCGGGCGTCGCACCCTACGGTACACGATTCGAGGTGAAGGATCGTGCAGGCCGATTGATCATACTCCATGGTGAGAAAACCAAAGAAGAGCTGGAAGCCGAGAAAATCTCTTGTACCGTTGCAGGACGCATCGTCGCCCTCCGGCGATTCGGCAAGGCAGGGTTTGCCGTACTGCAAGATGGATCCGACCGGCTTCAGGTCTATCTGAAGAAAGACCATCTCTCAGAGCAGGGCTATCGTATCGCCGAACTGCTCGACTTGGGCGATTGGATCGGTGTGACCGGCACCCTCTTTCGCACAAAGACGAATGAATTCACCGTTGAAGTTGCACAGCTGACCTTCCTGAGCAAAGCCCTCAGGCCGCTGCCGGAAAAGTGGCATGGGTTGACGGATGTGGAGACCCGCTATCGACAGCGCTATGTCGACTTGATCGCCAATCCTGAGGTGCATGGCATCTTTGCCACCCGCAGCAGAATCATCGCCGGCATTCGCACATTCTTGATCGCACGAGGTTTCCTTGAAGTCGAAACGCCGATGATGCATCCGATCCCCGGAGGGGCGGCGGCGAAACCCTTTGTGACCCACCATAATGCGCTCAACGTCGATCTCTATCTCCGCATCGCGCCGGAGCTCTATTTGAAACGCTTGATCGTGGGCGGGTTTCCTCGCGTGTTTGAAATCAATCGGAACTTCCGGAACGAAGGCATTTCGACGATTCACAACCCGGAATTCACGATGCTGGAATTCTACGTGTCCTATGCCGACTATCAGGACTTGATCATCCTCACAGAAGCGCTCGTCTCCTCATTGGCACAACAGATCCTCGGCAAGACAGTCATCGACTATCAGGGCAAAACGATCACGCTCACGCCTCCGTGGCGCCGATGGTCGTATCACCAGGCGATTCTGGAGATGAACAATCTCGATCCTACCGTTCTTGAGGATAAGGAGAAGGCGATTGCGGCAGCCAAAAAGTTGGGCATCGCGGTCGATCCGAAATGGCCGCTCTTCAACATCGTGAATGAAATCTTCGAGGAAACAGTCGAGCCCAATCTGCAGCAGCCGACGTTCATTACCGACTACCCGATTGAAATTTCCCCGCTTGCACGACGCAAAGATTCGAACCCGGCGCTGACCGATCGATTCGAACTCTATATCGCAGGTCGGGAAATTGCGAATGCCTTTTCAGAATTGAACGATCCTCTGGACCAACGGGAACGGTTCGAAGAACAAGCGGCGCAACGGGCGGCTGGCGACGAAGAGGCGCATCTGGTCGATGAAGATTTCTTGCGGGCCTTGGAGTACGGCATGCCACCGACTGCAGGCGAAGGCATCGGCATCGACCGGCTGATCATGCTCTTTACCGACCAAGCATCGATCCGCGACGTCGTCCTCTTCCCACAACTGAGGCCCGAGAAGTAACGGTGGCGCTCCCCTACGAAATCTTTGTCGGATTGCGGTATCTCCGCGCAAAGCGCCGGAATCGGACTATTTCATTGAACACCGTCGTGTCTATTGCCGGGATCACACTCGGTGTGGCGGCACTCATCGGGACGGTCGGCATCATGACCGGCTTCAAAGAAGACATTCAGGCCAAGATTCTTGGAACAACGGCCCATATCATCGTACAGGATCGAATGAAGGACACCATGAGCGAGTACGATCCGGTCGCCAAGCAAGTCGCGACCGTGCCGGGTGTTGTGGCCGCAACCCCATTCGTACTCAAGCAAGTCTTACTCACCACCCAAAGCGGAGTGCAGGGGATCGTGATCCGCGGCATCGATCCGGAACGCGAGGGCACAGTAACCGAACTGGCCAAGAATCTCTCCACCGGGCAGTTGGCTGACCTCAGCAGACCGGTCAAGGTGAAACAACCATCCGCAGACGACCCGACCGGCCCGGCAGTCGAGACAGAAAAGCCCGGCATCATCCTGGGAAAGGAATTGGCGCTTCGACTGGGCGTGTTTGTCGGCGATACGGTGAATGTGGTGTCTCCTCCGGCCGGCCCGATCAATGCGATAGGGATGGTACCGAAGATCAGGACCTTCGCGTTGATCGCGCTGTTTCAATCCGGCATGTACGAATACGATTCGTCTCTGGCCTATATCGATCTCGCGGAAGCGCAGAAGTTTTTCAACATGGGGCATACGGTGACGGGTATTGAAATCAAGGTCGCGGACGTCTTCCACGCAGCGGAGACGGCCCGTGCCGTGGAGCAATCGCTCGGCTTCGCCTATGGGGCGCGCGACTGGATGCAAATGAACCGCAATCTGTTTTCGGCCCTCAAACTCGAGAAGACGATGATGTTTTTGCTGCTGGTGCTGATCACGATCGTGGCGTCCTTCAACATCGTGAGCACCCTCACCATGATTGTGACTGAGAAACAAAAGGAAATTGCGATCCTCAAGGCGATGGGTGCCACGCGCAAGAGCATTCGGCACATTTTCATGTTAAACGGATTAATCATCGGCCTGTCGGGAACTGCCATCGGCATACCACTCGGCTACGCGTTTCTCTGGCTCATCCAGACATTCTGGACCTTCGATGCCTCGGTCTATTACATCTCGCAGATTCCCGTCCATGTACAAGCGATGGATGTCGTCCTTGTGGCGGGCTCCGCAATTCTGATCAGCTTTGCCGCCACAGTCTATCCCTCGCTTCAAGCCGCTAAGCTCGAACCAGTGGCCGCGTTGCGTTACGAATGATCATGCCAGCCTCATTATCTTTCTTTCATTCTGGAGTTCCGGCGTGATCACCGTCACCGATCTGTACAAATCGTTTCCGATGGGCGGGCAGCCCCTTACGGTGTTGAAGGGCGTCAATCTTCAGATTCAGCGTGGAGAGCTGATCGCCATTGTCGGGGCTTCCGGAGCCGGAAAAAGCACCC